>JAKQLM010000525.1 GCA_029567145.1 Pseudomonadota bacterium | reverse complement strand
GCTGGAACGGATAGGACGCGCCCTTGTCCGGCAGGCCGATCAGCGCCAGCATTTCGGCCACGCGGGCGTCGCGTTCGGCCTTGGCGACACCTTTGACCTTCAGGCCGAAGGCCACGTTGTCGGCCACGGTCAGGTTGGGGAACAGGGCATAGGCCTGGAACATCATCCCGATGTTGCGGGCGTTCGCCTTCAGGCCCGTCACCTCTTGCCCGCCGATCTGGATGCTGCCCGAGGTCGGCGTCTCGAACCCCGCCACCATGCGCAGGACCGTGGTCTTGCCGCAGCCCGAGGGGCCAAGCAGCGAGATGAACTCACCCTTCTCCACCGACAGGTTGAAGTCCTTGACCACAAGGTTCGACCCGAAGGCCTTTTCCAGATGCGAGATCGTCAGGAAGCTCATCAGGCCTTGGCCCTTTCGTGTTTGGCAAAGCGCGTGACCAGTTGCATCAGGCCCATGCAGCCCCAGGTGATGGCAAAGGCGATCACCGCCAGCGCAGGGGGTTCATAGGCGCGGTTCGCGCCCAGAAGCTGCATGAACGGGCCGAAGGCGGGCCGGTTCAGAAGGGCAGCCATGGTGAATTCGCCCAGGACGATGGCCAGCGTCAGGAAGGCCCCGGACAGCACGGCAACCATGACGTTCGGCAGGATGACCCTGCCCAGGATGGTGATCCAGCCCGCGCCCAGGCTTTGCGCCGCCTCGGTCAGGGTGGCGACGTCGATGGTTCGCAGGCCGGTATCCACGCTGCGATACATGTAGGGCAGCGCAAGGGTGGTGTAGCCCATGGTCAGAAGGAAATCCGTTCCCAGCGCCGAGCCGGTCAGCGGCAGCCAGCTGGAGGTGTTGTACAGCCGGATGTAGCCAAAGACCAAGACGATGGCCGGGATCACCAGCGGCAGAAGCGTGACGAATTCCACGAAGGGCCGCGCCTGCGGCAGTTTCAAGCGAACCCAATAGGCGGTGGGCACGACCAGAAACACGCCGACGACGATGGTCGCGGCGGCCAGCGTCAGCGAATAGCCGAAGGTGGCCCAGAAGGTCGGGTCCTCGAAAACTTTGCGATAGGCGTCAAAGGAATAGACCCCGCGCCGCATCTTCAGGGAAAACTCGGCCATCCCGACCAGCGGCAGCAGGAAATACAGGCAGCCCAGGATCAGGGCGGCCCAGGCGGCGATCCGGGTCATTTCAGCCACCTTTCCGACCGCACCCGCAGCCAGATGTACAGGGTGTTGGCGCAGACCGTGATCAGGATCATCCCGAAGGCCAGCGCATAGCCCAGGTTCGGGTTGCCAAGGACGTCGCCCCGGATCTGCGCGAAAAGCTTGATCGGGACGATGTTCAGCTGTGGCCCGGTCAGGGCAAAGGCGGTGGCGACCGCCCCGAAGGCGTTGGCGAAGAGAAGCGCGAAGGTGCCCAGAAGCGAGGGGAACAGGATCGGCAGCGCGACCATCCGCCAGTATTGCGTGGCCGTCGCGCCAAGGACCGCAGCCGCCTCGCGCCATTCCTTTTTCAGCCCGTCCAGCGCGGGGATGATGATCAGGATCATCAGCGGGATCTGGAAGAACAGGTAAGTGACCACCAGGCCCCAGAACGACAGAAGATTGAAACCCATGGCGCGCAGATTGATGCCGAATTCGGTCTTCAGCCACAGCGTCACCAGCCCGGCAGGCCCCAGCGTGGCGATGAAGGCAAAGGCCAGCGGCACGCCGGCAAAGTTGGAGGCGACGCCGGAAAACGTCAGCAGGGGCGAGCGCACGCCCTTTGGCAGGCCGCCGAACACCACCGCCGCTGCCATTGCAAAGCCGACCGCACAGCCCAGGGCCGCCGTGATCAGGCTAAGCTTGATCGAGGTCCAATAGGCGTTGCGGATCGAGGCGGTGTTGAGGTCCAGCAGGTTCTGGAAGGTGAACCCGCCTTCGGGCGACTGGAAGGCCCCGGTCACGATGCGCAGGGTTGGCAGGATCAGGAACAGGAAGGCGAAGATCGCGAAGGGCAGGATGCCCAGCCACTCCAGCGGCAGCCTGCGGCGCGCGCGCCGGTGCGGTTCACTTGGCATGGTTCCCCCTGCAGAACGGCGGCTCTGACGGCCACTTCGGATGTGACTGCCCCGGCACAAAGGCCGGGGCAGATCAGAGTCAGGTCAGATCACTCGGCGACGTTGGCGCCGACGGTTGCGTCCCAGCCACCCGTCACGGCGGCCTTGTTGGCGTCAACCTCTTCCAGCGTGGGGAAGTAGGCGGCTTCATAGGACGCAGCCGGGGGCAGAGCGTCCAGCAGTTCCTGCGGGATCTTGCCAGCAGCGGCCATCGCGTTGAAGCGCGCCGGGTGGCAGTAGC
>JAKQLM010000484.1 GCA_029567145.1 Pseudomonadota bacterium | reverse complement strand
CACCTTGCGGCGGAAGGCACCAGCCTGACCGCCCTGCTGACCGACCTGAGGATGAACCGGGCGCTGGGGCTGTTGCAGGCCAGCGCCTTGTCCGTGCAGCAAATTGCGCATGCGGTCGGCTATGCCTCGGCCTCGCGGTTTGCCTTGCGGTTCCGGGCGCGGTTCGGGCTGCCGCCGCGTGCGATCCGGGGCGCTGATCAGAACGGCACCGCGATTGATCGGCCCGGCACGGACTGACGCGACCTTGCATGTCAGGACCAAGGCTCACAATCCTGGAGCCTGAAATGCCCGTCCCTGTCTTCTCCGTCCCTTCCCTGTCTGTCCCCGTCCTGTCCGTTGTTGCCCTGTGCCTAGCCAGCTCGCCGGTCCTGGCCGATCTTGTGCTGACCTCGCCCGATTTCGCCGACGGGGGCACCTTGCCCCCGACGCAGATGCTGAACGGCTTTGGCTGCGACGGAGCCAACCTGTCGCCGGCCCTGGCCTGGTCCGGCGCGCCCGAGGGCACGCAAAGCTTTGTCCTGACCGCGTTTGATCCCGATGCCCCGACCGGGTCGGGCTGGTGGCACTGGGTGGTGGTGAACATTCCCGCCGATGCGACCGGCCTGGACCAGGGTGCCAGCCCCGCGGCCCTGCCTGCGGGGGCGGTCGAGACGCGGACCGATTTCGGCCCGCCCGGATTTGGCGGGGCCTGCCCGCCCGAAGGGGCCAAGCCGCACCGCTACATCTTCACGCTTTATGCGATCCCGGAACCCGCCCTGCCGCTGGAGGCCGGGTCGTCGGGCGCGATGGTCGGGCTCTATGCCAAGGCCACCGCGCTGGAGAGTGCCACCCTGACCGCAACCTTCGGGCGATAGGCTTGCGTCTGGGGAAACTCTAGGTCTACATCGGGCGCAAAGGGAAAGACCCGTTGCGCCCGATCCTGCATCAGATGGACATCCCGCCGACCTGGCTGGCCCTGCATGTCGCGGTGGCCTGGGGCCTGTCGCTGGTGTCTCCGGCGCTGTTCGGGGACATCGGGCACTGGGCGGGCAAGCTGGTGTTCGCGCTTGGCATCCTGCTGATGGCCGTCGCGATCCTGACGATGGCGCGCGCCCGCACGACGGTCATTCCGCGCCGCGATCCGTCTGCGCTGGTCACCCATGGGGTCTTTGCCTGGTCGCGCAACCCGATCTATCTGGCCGACGCGCTGATCCTGACGGGCGCGGTCCTGATGCTGGACGCGGTGCTGGCGCTGCCCTTGGTCGCAAGCTTTGCCTGGCTGATCCAAGTCCGCTTCATCCGGGACGAAGAGGCGCGGCTGACGCTTGCCTTCGGGCCCGAGTTCGATCTGTGGGCAGGTCGCACCCGGCGCTGGCTTGGTCGCAAATGAAGCGTGGCGCGGCGGAAGAAGCAGGGTTTGAAATATTGTTGCGCGATGATAAGTGCAACGGAAGCGCGCGTGGCGCGGGCGGCAGGATCGGGGGACTAGGGTGAAGATCGGAGCTCTGACAGAGGTTTTTCCGGGCGAAAACCGGGTGGCGATGACACCGGATTCGGCCGTGCAACTTGCCAAGCTGGGCCATGGCGCCTGCATCCAGTCCGGCGCCGGGGCGAAGGCCGGGTTTTCGGACGCGGCCTATGCGGCGGCAGGGGTCGAGGTGCTGGCCGATGCGGCGGCGGTGATCGCGGCGGCGGATGTGCTGGTCAAGGTGCGCGGTCCCGAAGCTGCGGAACTGGCCACGCTGGACGACGGCCAGACGCTGATCAGCTTTTTCTGGCCCGCGCAGAACCCCGAACTGCTGGATGCGGCGGCCAAGAAGAACCTGACCGTGGTCGCGATGGACATGGTTCCCCGGATCAGCCGGGCGCAGAAGATGGACGCGCTGTCGTCGATGGCCAACATCGCGGGCTACCGCGCGGTGATCGAGGCCGGGTCGAACTTTGGCCGCTTCTTCACGGGCCAGGTGACGGCGGCGGGCAAGGTGCCTCCGGCCAAGGTGCTGGTGGTGGGCGCAGGCGTGGCGGGTCTTGCGGCGGTCGGCACGGCGACATCGCTGGGCGCCATCGTCCACGCCTTCGACGTGCGCCCCGAAGTTGCCGAGCAGATTGAATCGATGGGGGCGAATTTCGTCTTCCTCGACTTTGCGGAAGCAGCGCAGGACGGGGCGGCGACGGGCGGCTATGCGGCCCCCTCGTCCCCGGAATTCCGCGAGGCGCAACTGAAGAAGTTCCGCGAACTTGCGCCCGAGATGGACATCGTCATCACCACCGCCCTGATCCCCGGTCGGCCTGCGCCGAAGCTCTGGACCGAGGATATGGTCCGGATGATGAAGCCGGGGTCGGTCATCGTCGACCTTGCAGCCGAGCGTGGCGGCAACTGCGACCTGACGGTGCCGGACCAGAAGATCGTGACCGACAACGGGGTCACCATCGTCGGCTATACCGACTTTCCCAGCCGGATGGCGGCGCAGGCTTCGACTTTGTATTCGACCAACATCCGCCACATGCTGACGGACCTTACGCCCAAGAAAGACGGCGTCATCCTGCACAATATGGAGGATGACGTGATCCGGGGCGCGACCGTCGCGCATGTGGGCGCGGTCACCTTCCCGCCGCCACCGCCGAAAGTGGCGGCGATTGCGGTGCAGAAGCCGAAGGAAAAGGCCAAGGAGCTGAGCCCGGTCGAACGCCGGGCGCAGGAGGTTGCGGCCTTCAAGGCGCAGACCCGCAGCCAGGTGGGGCTTCTGGTCGTGGGGGGCGGGCTGATGCTTCTGGCGGGGCTTTACGCCCCCGCCAGTTTCATGAGCCACTTCATCGTCTTCGTGCTGGCGGTTTTCGTGGGCTTCCAGGTGATCTGGAACGTCTCGCATTCCTTGCACACGCCGCTGATGGCGGTGACGAACGCGATTTCGTCGATCATCATCCTGGGCGCGCTGATGCAGATCGGGTCCGGCAATGTCCTGGTGATCCTTTTGGCGGCACTGTCGGTCTTCATGGCCGGGATCAACATTTTCGGTGGCTTCATGGTCACCCGGCGCATGCTTGCCATGTTCCAGAAGTCGTAAGGGGGCAGACATGGCATATGGTTTCACCACGGCGGCTTATGTTGTTGCAGCGGTCCTTTTCATCCTGTCGCTTGGCGGGCTTTCGGGGCAGGAAAGCGCCAAGCGCGCGGTCTGGTATGGCATCGTCGGCATGGCCCTGGCCGTTGCCGCCACGCTTTACGGCCCGGGGCTGGGCCTTTGGTGGCTGTCGGTTGCCCTGATCGCAGGCGGCGGGGCCATCGGCTGGATCGTCGCACAGCGCGTCCAGATGACGGAAATGCCGCAGCTTGTGGCCGCGATGCACAGCCTTGTCGGGCTGGCCGCCGTCTTCATCGGCTTCAACACCCATATCGAGATGGTCCGCGTCGCAGGCATGGACGAGGCGGCCCGGGCCGCGTTGAACGGCTTTGCCGCCGTGGTCGCGCACAAGACCGGGGTAGAGGTCGCGATCCTGCGGGTGGAAACCTTCCTGGGCGTGTTCATCGGGGCCGTGACCTTCACTGGATCGGTCATCGCCTTTGGCAAGCTGGCAGGGCGCGTGGACGGCAAGGCCAAGAAACTGCCGGGCGGGCATCTGTTGAACGCCACGGCGGCGATCATCTCGCTGGTGCTGCTGGTGGTCTATCTGCAGTCGGGCAGCACGCTTGCGCTGATCGGGATGACGCTGGCGGCATTCTTCATCGGCTATCACCTGATCATGGGGATCGGCGGGGCGGACATGCCGGTCGTGGTGTCGATGCTGAACAGCTATTCCGGCTGGGCGGCGGCGGCGATCGGCTTTTCGTTGTCCAACGACCTGCTGATCGTGGTGGGCGCGCTGGTCGGGTCGTCCGGCGCGATCCTGAGCTACATCATGTGCAAGGCGATGAACCGGTCGTTCATCTCGGTCATCCTGGGCGGCTTTGGCGGCACGACGGGGCCCGCGATGGAGGTCACGGGCGAGCAGATCGCCATCGACGCCGAAGGCGTGGCGGCTGCGCTGAACGATGCCGACAGCATCATCATCATCCCGGGCTACGGGATGGCGGTGGCGCAGGCGCAGCAGTCGGTGTCGGAACTGACCCGCAAGCTGCGGGCCAAGGGCAAGAACGTGCGTTTCGCGATCCACCCGGTTGCGGGCCGTCTGCCGGGCCACATGAACGTGCTTCTGGCCGAGGCCAAGGTGCCCTACGACATCGTGCTGGAGATGGACGAGATCAACGAGGACTTCCCCAGCACGGACGTGGCCATCGTCATCGGGTCGAACGACATCGTGAACCCCGCCGCACAGGAAGACCCCAACAGCCCCATCGCGGGGATGCCGGTGCTGGAATGCTGGAAGGCGAAACAGGTTTTCGTCAGCAAACGCGGGCAGGGGACGGGCTATTCCGGGATCGAGAACCCCTTGTTCTACAAGGAAAACACCCGGATGTTCTATGGCGACGCGAAAAAGTCGCTGGACGCCCTGCTACCGATGATCGACTGACGCAAGCGTAGGGTGGGCAATATTGCCCACCTTACGAGCGTTCTATGACGCCCAGAAAACTGAGCGTCTGTTCAAGGTCGGCGCGCACCTTGCTGTCCGAACGGTTGTATCCGGCGCAAAGCGCATCGAACCGCTTGCGCAACGCCTTTTTCTCGTCGCCCTTGCAGTCGTTCCACGGGCGGCCCTGCAGCCCCATCACCAGCACATAGTAGCCGATGAAATGCGGCCGCGACCCCGAGGCCAACAACCGGCGATAGGATTCGTCCGGGCCAAGGTCGCGGATTTCCTCGGCGCTGGTGATCCCGGCACGGGCAAAGGCCAGTTCGGAGGCTGGCCCGAGGTTCGGGATCGACGAGACGGGACTGGGCATCGGGGGACCACAAACGAAAAGGCCAACCTTGCGGCTGGCCCCCGGCTTGTCAACGTCAGGCTTTCTGTCGCGTGGACTGGACTAGATCGAGGCCCAGTCCTTGAAGATCGGCTGGCCGGCCTGCTGGGGCGTGCCGCCCGATTGCTGGCCCTGCTGCTGGGTGCTGGAACCGCTGCTGCCGCCTTGTTGCGGGCTTGCGGGGGATTTTGCCATCTGACTGCTCCGTTCGCTGGCTGTTCTTCGCCTTTTGCCCATATTGCCCCGCAGTTCGGCGCGGGCAAGCCAGGCGTGTGACGATTTTGCGACGAAATGGCAGGCCTGTGCGACATCCGCAACAGGATTTCGATCACATTCCGGTTTTCCGGACCCTTGGCCCGCCCTGAGGCTATTCGACGACCGCGGCCGGATAGCCTGCCGCCGCAAGCGCCGCCAGAAGCGACGGCAGCGGCGCATCGCCCGCGATGGTCGCCTGCCGCATCGCCAGATCGACGGCCACCGCGCCGCTGCCGGGAACTGCGGCAATGGCCGTCTCGACTGCGGCCTTGCAGTGACCGCAACTCATGTCGGGAATCGATAGGGTGGTCATCGCATGCTCCGGGTCTGATCTCGCTGTCATGGTCGCCAGCTTCCGCCAAAGGTCAAGCCGTAGCCGCCACGCTGTGCCAAACCGCCGCAAATTCGGCCCCCGCCCAAAGCAGGACGCTTTTCCTTTGACAGCATGGGCTTGGCGGTGCGACAAAATCCAAAGCGGTTTGAATTTTGCAACAGATTGCTGCGTTGCGAAAAACCCGGTGGAACAATGGGCCTGTTTGCGGTAACACGAAAGCGGTTTGAGACGTTTTCCGGCTGTGCCGAAGGCCTGCCGAACCGACAGATCGCTTGACCGTCGCCCTGCGACCCTTAGGCTTTGCGAAAGAGTGGACCTTGCTGGACAAAGCTGTGACCGACCTTAGCCTGACCCCGAACCTGCTACAGGCCGACATCCTGCGGCACCTGACCTTTACCGTGGGCAAGGATGCTCCGCATGCAGCCGTGCATGACTGGCGTCTGGCGTTAAGCCACGCGATCCGCGACCGGATCGTAGAGCCGTGGTTCGCCTCGACCCGCCGCACTTGGGCGGAAGACAAGAAGAGGGTCTACTACCTGTCGATGGAATTCCTGATCGGTCGGATCCTGGAGGATGCGACGATCAACCTGGGGCTTTACGACGCGGCGGCCGAGGCGATGGCGGCTGTCGGTGTCGATCTGCGTGCCGTGATCGACGACGAGCCGGACGCGGCCCTTGGGAACGGCGGCCTGGGGCGACTGGCGGCCTGCTTCATGGAATCGATGGCGACGCTGGGGTGCCCGGCCTATGGCTATGGCATCCGCTATGAACACGGGCTGTTCCGCCAGCACTTTGACGCAGG
>JAKQLM010000480.1 GCA_029567145.1 Pseudomonadota bacterium | reverse complement strand
CGAAACATAAGCCGAAGACGCCAACCCGGCGAGTTCCAGGTCACAACGCTTGATGCAATACAGCAGGTTCTGCACCACGTCGCCGTCCACCGACAGAAGGTGCATGTCCACTGCCAGCCGATGCCCGATCTGCCCGCGCGGATCGCCAAGACCGCTGCGATGGTCCAGAGCAAAGTTCACCGGCTGGGCATGCAACACCTCACGTCCCTGCCCCAAGTCGGGCACGTCGCAAGAAGCCAGCACGCGGGAAACGTCCTGTTCGGTGACAACGCTGTCCTGCAGGTCCAACTCGCCCGCAAGGCCATAGCTGCGGGGGTCGGCGCCCGAGAAGCAGGCGATCACATGATCGACCCGCACATTCGCCATCTTCTGCGCCGCCTGAACCGCCGTGCGAATGGCGCGCTCGGTTTCGTTCATCACGGCGATCTCGCCGAAACGCACCCCGCGCGACCGGGTCGTCGCCGCCCCGATCACCCGGAACTGGCTTTGCCCGGCCATCGGCCCGATGCCGTCCTGTTCGCGCAAGCGGTCCGGCCCGTCAAAGCGCAGGACCAGACAGGCGATCTTGCTGGTGCCTACGTCCAGAATGGCGATCACGCCCCGCTGCATGGCGGCGCGGCGCATGTTCCGCATGGTGCGCTGGGAAGTATAGAGATCGGTCACAGTTCGTTCTCCACGGTTTCTATGCCCTGCGCGCGGCGCAGATCGGCAAGGGCGTTGGGGGTCAGGCGAAGGGTCGGTCGGTGGTCGGACCGCAGATCGACGGTCAGGATGTCGCGGTTCATGATGTCCTGGGCGTGGTCCAGCGCCAGCAGACGCTCCATCGCCTGGACGGGGTTCGCTTCGGGCAGCATCACGCGCTGGTCGCGGTCCAGAACCACGTCCCAGCGCCGGTTGCCCATCCGCACCAGCCCGCGGATGCGGGGGGTCAGGGGACCAGCGGCCTCGAACAGGGCCAGCGCCTCGGGGGCGGCAAGGTCGGCCCCCTCGCCCGCGATCAGCGGCAGGTCGGGCCGATCCGACCGCGCCACCAGCCCCGCAACCCGGTGGCCGGTGCCGTCCAGCAGCGTCAGCCCGGTCTCGGTCCGCCAGATCGCAACCGGCATGCGTTCGGTGATCACCACCTGCAAGACCCCGCCCGACCGCACGCGCAGATCGGCGCGTGCCACGGCATCCAGCGCCTCGATCCGGCCGCGCGCGGCGTCCAGGTCGATGTCGAACGACGACATCGGCAGCGGCAGTTGCAGCTTGGCGCGCACCGCTTCGGCCAGTTCGGGGGACGCGCCCTCGACCCGGGCCAGCGACACCCGGAACTCGGGCCGCGCCTCGAATTCGGCCCGAAGCTCGGTCAGTTGCGCGACCAACGCCTGCCGGTTGCCCTCCTGGCTGAACCAGACCACCACCGCGCCGACCAGGATCACCGTTGGCAATCCGGTGCGCAGGAACATCCG
>JAKQLM010000464.1 GCA_029567145.1 Pseudomonadota bacterium | reverse complement strand
TGTCCTTGAAGGCACAGGCGCCGCAGCGGCCTTTCAGCGGCCGGGGCCGTTGGCGCAGGGTGGCCAGCATGGCGTCAGGGCCAGTCCAGAGCTGGCTGAACGGGGTCTCCTTGACCGACCCCACGGTATAGTCCGACCAGTAGGTATCCGGGTGCACCTTGCCTTGCGGGTCGATGTTCGCGACGCCCAGACCGCTGGAATTGCCGCCCCAGGCCTCCAGATGCTGCGCGACATGGGCCGCGCGCTGGCTGGGGAAGTTGCGTTCCACCCAGCGCAGGAACCAGACCGCGTCGGCGTCATTGTTGCCGGTCACGATCTCCAGCGGCTGATCCTCGGCCACCGCGACCCAGGCGCGGTCGATCAGCTGGGTCATCGCCTTGCGGGTGCGGGAGCGCTCGGTATCCTCGCCCCGGTTCTTGTTGCCCCGGCCCGCGTACACCAGATGCGACAGGTAGAACTTGTCCACCCCTTCCGCATCGCACAGGTCGATCATCGCGGGCAGCATGTCGGCGTTGTCTTCGGTGATGGTAAAGCGCAGCCCCACCTTCACGCCTTTCGCCTTGCAGGCCCGAACCCCCGCCAGCGCCGCATCAAACGCCCCGTCAACGCCGCGGAACCAGTCGTTCATCTGGCCGATCCCGTCCAGCGAGATGCCGACATAATCGAAGGACAGGTCGACCAGCCGGTCGATGTTCTCGGCGACCTTGGTCCCGTTGGTCGACAGGGACAGATGCCGGAACCCCAGTTCCCGCGCGCGTTCGGCCAGCGGGAAGAAATCGAACCGGCTCAGGGGCTCGCCCCCCGACAGGATCAGCGCCGGGATGCCGAACCCTGCCAGATCGTCGAGGACCCCCATCGCCTGTTCATGGCTCAACTCGCCCGGAAACGGCACGTCGGCACTGGTCGTATAGCAGTGCCGACAACGCAGGTTGCAGGTCCGCGTCAGGTTCCAGATCACCACGGGCTTGACCGGGCCCGTCCGGCGGCGGACCGGAGTCGGGTGGACAAGTTCACGCATGTATTGCGTCAGGCGGAACATCAGCCTTCTCCGGCTAGGCGCATCCCGGTCTTCTTCAGGATGCGGGTGGAATACAGGATGTCGTGGCTGCGGCAGGCGTCGCCCAGCAGGGCGGCGACCTCGGCGCGCTTGGCCTCGACCTCGTCGCGGGTCTGGCCGTGCAGCATGGCAAAGAGGTTGTAGGGCCAGTCGGGCAGGGCCCGGGGCCGCAAGTAGCAATGGCTGACGAACGGTAGCGCGCCAACCTGCGCGCCCAGGGTTTCGGCGCGGTCGTCCGTGACATCCCAGACGCTCATCCCGTTGGCGG
>JAKQLM010000051.1 GCA_029567145.1 Pseudomonadota bacterium | reverse complement strand
GACCTGAAGCGGATCGAGCCCGAGGTGATGATGGCCCACCTTGCCCGCGTCGCCGATCTGGAGGGCGCAAAGCTGGCGCAGGACGCTTTCGCCCTGATCACCCGCGCCGCCGAAGGCTCGGTCCGCGACGCGATGAGCCTGATGGATCAGGCGATTGCGCATGGCGCGGGGGAAACCTCGGGCGATCAGGTGCGGGCGATGCTGGGGCTGGCCGACCGGGGCCGGACGCTGGACCTGTTCGACCTGATCATGCGGGGCGACGCCGCAACCGCCCTGTCGGAACTGTCCGCCCAATACGCCGACGGGGCCGACCCGATGGCCGTCCTGCGTGACCTGGCCGAAATCACGCACTGGATTTCGGTGATCAAAATCAACCCCTCGGCGGCCGAGGACCCGACCACCCCGCCGGATGAACAGACGCGCGGCCTTGACATGGCCACCCGCCTGCCGATGCGGGCGATGACGCGGATGTGGCAGATGCTGCTGAAAGCGATCGAAGAGGTGGCCCTGGCCCCGAACGCGATGATGGCCGCCGAGATGGCGGTGATCCGGCTGACCCATGTCGCCGACCTGCCCGACCCCGAAACGCTGGTGAAAAAGCTGACCGACAGCCCCCGGCCCCCACCGATGCCGGGCAGTGCGCCTGCGGGCGGCGGCGGCACGGTCCACGCGCCCCGGCTGGCCCCCGTCCATTCCGCCCCGACGCGCGGCCCGACGATGACCGCCACAGCGCCCGCCCTGGCCGAAAGCCAGTTGCAGGTCTATGCGACCTTTGACCAGGTGGTCGAACTGATCCGCACCAAGCGTGACATGGTCCTGTTGAACGAGGTCGAGACTGGCTTGCGGCTGGCCCGCTACTCCCCCGGCCGGATCGAGTTTGAACCCGCGCCTGGCGCGAAGTCCGACCTGGCCTCGCGGCTTGGTCAGCGGCTGCAAGGCTGGACCGGCGTGCGCTGGGGGGTGTCGGTCGTGTCGTCCGGCGGGGCGGCGACGGTTGCCGAAACGCGCAGCGCCGAACTGGACGAAGCCCGGGCAAGTGCCGCCGACAATCCGCTGGTGCAGGCGATCCTGACCGCC
>JAKQLM010000436.1 GCA_029567145.1 Pseudomonadota bacterium | reverse complement strand
CACCTTTACCCGGTCTGGCTGGGCTTCAAGGGCGGCAAGGGTGTGGCGACCTTCATCGGCATCCTGCTGGCCCTGGCCTGGCCCGTTGGTCTTGCCGTCTGTGCCACCTGGCTTGTGTCTGCCCTGGTCACCCGCACCTCGTCGATTGCCGCCCTTGTCGCGGCGGCCTCCAGCGGGATGTGGCTCCTTTTCCTTCTGCAAGGACGGCTGCTGGTCCTGGTCTTCCTTCTGACCGTGCTGGTCTACCTGCGCCACGCCGAGAACCTGAAACGGATCAAGGCCGGGACCGAACCCCGGATCGGCGCAAAGAAACCCCAGTGACCACCTTGGTCCGCGCCACGCTGGACCTGATCCCGACGGGATATTCCGAAGGCCTGTACCAGGGCCGCCGCTACGGGATGCGCAAGACCCTGCATGCCGGCGGCAAGGGGGTAAAGTTCTTTGCCCGCGATCTGGCAGGGACCGATTTCGTCAGCCTGAACTTGTACCAGCTGTCCGGCGGCGACCTTCTGAAACCCTGCGAGATGCCCGAAGCCAAGGTTCGCGATTTCCTTCTGTCGGTGACGGTCCCCGCTTGACTCTCCGGGCGCTTCTGTTATTTCTGCCAATACAGAAATAAAAGGCAGACGCTGATGCACCTCACCCCGTCCATGCAAGCCTTCATCCTGCACTGGGGGGAAATGGGCGCGAAATGGGGCGTCAACCGGTCCGTCGCGCAGATCCATGCCCTGCTGCACATCGCCCCCGTCCCGCTGGACGCCGAGGAAATCGCCGACACCCTTGGCCTTGCGCGCTCGAACGTCTCGACCGGGCTGAAGGAACTGCAGGGCTGGAAACTGGTCAAGGCCACCCGCGCCCTGGGCGACCGCCGCGACACTTTCACCTCGGTGCAGGACATGTTCGACCTTGCGACTGTGGTTGTCGAAGGCCGCCGGGAACGCGAATTCGCGCCCACCATCGCCGCCCTTCGCGATGTGGCGGTCGAGGCCGAAACCGACGCCACCCCGGCCGACGTGAAAGCCCGGATGAAAGAGACGCTCGAGACGATGCAGATGTTCGACGACTGGTATCGCGACATGTCCCGCCTGCCGCGGGGCGTGCAGATGGCGATGCTCAAGCTGGGGGCGAAACTCGCGCGGTTCATCCCGAAAGGCTGAGCCAAAAATTTTTGCCCGCTTATTTCAGAGAATACAGAAATGTCCGCAAACACAGAAGCCCGCCCCCTCCTTGACCCCATCGCCTTTGCCGGTGCCCTGGTGCTGGCCCCGCTCATGGTCGCTGGCCTGTTCTTCTGGGTGATCCTGATCCCGGTGGCCGCGGTGATCCTGGGCGGTCTGCCGTACCTGATCTTTGGCGGCCCGGTGTTCCTGTGGATGGTCACCCGCTATCCGCCGGATTTCGGCACCTTTGCCATAGGCGGCCTGACCGCGCATCTGATGTTCGTGGCCTGCCTGGCGTTCTGGCTGCTGACGGACACCGACCGCCCGGATGACATGCTGGGCTTCCTGGCGCTTTGGGGTGCCCCGTTCAGCCTGGGCTGGGGCGGCACCTTCGGCTGGCTTTACGGCGCGTTCTACCGCTCTCCGCTTCGCTAACCCCGGCCAGACCGACCCCTGTCCCGAAAGGAAAACATCATGCTGCTTCTAGGTTTCTTCGCCGCCGCCGTGCTGGTTCTGGTCGCCCTGGCCTGGATGATCCTGGCCATCGCCTGTGTGCTGGCAGATTGCCCCGACAGCCACCCCGACAAGGGCCCCCGCGCCCGCGCGGCCGGGATCACCATCGCCACGGGCTTTCTTGCGCTTGGCGGCGGGGCGGTTCTCCTGCTGGGGGCCTTCGCCAGCCTGGACGCCGGGCTGGAGGTGATCTTCTTCTGTCTGGGCCTGGCCTGCGTCGTCCTGGGCCTGGGCTTCACGCAAGCCGTCACGATGCTGCGCGCCGTGGTTGATGGCGACGCAAAGCCGCGCCCCGCCCCCGAAACCAGCGCCCCGGTGATGGAACCGGTTCTGGAGCCGGTTCTGGCCTGATCGCGCTAAAGGCCTGATCGCCCTACAGGCTTGCGGCCGCATACAGCGGCTGCAGGCTTTTGCCCCAGTCGCCGTTGTACAGGTCCAGCCACTTGTCCGCCTGCGTGCGCCCGGTCTTCAGGCTTTCGACCAGCGGAGCCAGTTGCACTTCCTCGCCCAGGCCCCGCGCCACCAGGCCCGCATGGGACAACCCCACCGCCGCCCGCGCCAGGTCCCACAGCTTGACCCCGCCCGCCGCGCCCTGCAACGCGGACACCGAGGCCGCAACCCGCAGCCCCTCGCGCGTTTCGGCGTCCAGGCCCTTGACCAGATCCCAGGCCGCATCCAGCGCGGTCTGGTCATACAGCAAGCCGACCCAAAATGCCGGCAAGGCACACAGGCGGTTCCATGGGCCGCCATCGGCACCGCGCATTTCCAGGAACTTTTTCAGGCGAACTTCCGGAAACGCCGTGGTCATGTGGTCCGACCAATCGCTCATGGTCGGCAGCACTCCGGGCATGGGCTCGAGCTCACCGCGCATGAACGTGCGGAACGATTGCCCGGCCAGGTCGTGGTAGACGCCATCGCGATAGCTGAAGTACATGGGCACGTCGAGCAGATAGTCGACGTAGCGTTCGAAGCCGAAGCTCTCGTCGAACACGAAGTCGAGCATGCCGGTGCGATCCGGGTCGGTGTCGGTCCAGATGTGCGAGCGGTAGCTGAGGTATCCGTTGAGCTTGCCTTCGGTGAAGGGCGAATCGGCAAACAAGGCCGTGGCGACGGGTTGCAAGGCCAGCGAGGTGCGGAACTTGCGCACCATGTCCGCTTCATCGGCAAAGTCGAGGTTCACC
>JAKQLM010000425.1 GCA_029567145.1 Pseudomonadota bacterium | reverse complement strand
CCAGGTTCGAACCCGCGTTGAAGCCGAACCAGCCGACCCACAGCAGCGAGGCCCCGACCATGGTCAGCGTCAGGCTGTGCGGCGGCATGGGTTCCTTGTTGAAGCCCACGCGCTTGCCGACAACGATGCAGCCGACAAGGCCCGCGATCCCGGCGTTGATGTGGACGACGGTGCCGCCCGCAAAGTCCAGCGCGCCCCAGCCCCAAAGCAGGCCGTAGTCGCCCGGCAGGTCAGCCAGGAAGTCCGGGCCCGCCCAGTACCAGACCATATGCGCGATCGGGTAGTAGGCCAGAAGCGACCAGCCGATGCAGAAGACGATCAGCGGCCAGAATTTGATGCGCTCGGCGAAGGCCCCGATGATCAGCGCCGGGGTGATGCAGGCGAAGGTCATCTGGAAGATCACGAAGGTGTATTCCGGGATGTAGACGTTGTTCGAGAAGGTCGCGGCATAGGTGCCGGTTCCCACGCCCGCCAGCATCGCCTTGGACAGACCGCCGATGTAGGGCGACCCGCTGGTGAAGGCGAGGCTGTAGCCGACCGCCATCCACATGATCGCGCCGACCGACACGATCACCAGGACCTGCATCAGCAGCGACAGCATGTTCTTGGTGCGGACAAGCCCGCCGTAGAACAGCGCCAGGGCCGGGATCGCCATCATCAGCACAAGGACCGAGCTGATCAGCATCCAGGTCGTGTCGCCCTTGTCCACCATGGTCGCCATCTGTTCGACCGTGGGGTTCTTGATCGGGCCGTCCTGCGCCAGCGCAGGCAGACCGGCAAGCAAAGAGACGCCAAGCGCCCCGAAGCCTGCGAATTTCGTTTGAATGGTCATGTCAGGTATATCCCCTTCCCCCGCCGCTTACAGCGCGTCGTCATCGGTTTCGCCGGTGCGGACCCGCACGGCGTGTTCAACGTCGAGGACGAAAATCTTTCCGTCGCCGATCTTGTCGGTCTTCGCGGTCTTCTGGATGGTGGTGACCACCTGATCGGACAGGGCGTCCGCGACCACGATCTCCAGCCGGACTTTCGGCACGAAGTTCACGGCGTATTCGGCCCCGCGGTAGATTTCGGTGTGTCCGGACTGGCTGCCGAACCCCTTGATCTCGGTCACCATCATGCCGCGCACGCCGATGGCGGTCAGCGCCTCGCGGACCTCCTCCAGCTTGAACGGCTTGATTGCTGCAATGATGAGCTTCACATTCTTCCCCTTTTGTCTTGGCAGGCACCCTGGGGTGGGACCCTCGGGGATGATCAGGCCGGGGAATGCTGCGTTTGCACAAGAAATCGGCGGGGGTCCGCCGGTCGTTTTCGCTGCAGTTTGCACAATTTTTGCACTTCTGACGGCGCTTGCCTGCTTTTTGGGCACAAGCGGAAGGCGAATCGCGTTGTCCTGACCTTCGCATTCGTTTCGATCCGGTCTATGCTTGGCGACAATCGGGCCGGAAACCGGCCGTCGTCACCAATGGCGGGCAGCAGGCATGGCAGCAGGTAAAAGCGGGGGACGGCCCCTTGTCGCGGACAGGCGCTATGCGGCGCAAGCGCGGTCGGGCGGGGCTTCGAAAGGGTCGGGACCGAAGAAACCCGCGCCCCCCAGGGCCCGCAAGCCATCGCGTCCGCGCAAGCCGCGGCGACAGCATGGGCTGGTCGTCGGGCTGATCGTGGCGATCTGGCGCGTGCTTTGGGGCATTGCCTGGCGTGGCACGGCGATTGGCGCGCTGATCCTGGGCGGGTTCATCTTCTACTACTACGCGCAGCTTCCGGCGATCACCGACCTGGTGGACGGACGCGCGCGCGGGTCGGTCACGATGCAGGACCGCAACGGCGAGGTGTTCGCCTGGCGGGGCGAGACGTTCGGGGTCATCGCCTCGGACACGGTGGCGCCGTATCTGCACGACGCGGTGGTCGCGACCGAAGACAAGCGGTTCTACTGGCATTTCGGGATCAGCCCGCGCGGGATTGCGTCCGCCATCCGCATCAACCTGAGCGAGGGCCGCGGTCCGCTGGAAGGCAACGGCGGGTCCACGATCACCCAGCAGGTCGCCAAGCTGTTGTGCCTGGGCGTGAACTATGACGCGACACAGTGGAAGTCAGAGTCCGAGTACGAAAAGGACTGCCGACAGGGCGGCATCTGGCGCAAGCTGAAGGAAGTCCCCTTCGCCATGGCGATGGAGGCGAAATACACCAAGGAAGAGATCCTGACGATCTACTTCAACCGGGCCTATCTGGGCGCGGGGGCGCGCGGCTTCGAGGCCGCCGCACAACGCTATTTCGGCAAGTCCGCCAAGGACGTGACCGCCGCCGAGGCCGCGATGCTGGCCGGGCTTCTGAAAGCCCCGTCCACCTTTGCGCCGACCGCCAGCATGGACCGCGCCCGCAGCCGGGCCGAGGTGGTCATCGGCCTGATGGAGGAACAGGGCTATCTGACCAAGGCCGAGGCGGACGAGGCCCGCGCCAATCCGCCGTGCTGTCGAAGGCGGCCAAGCAGGCCTCGGGCGGGTATTTCGCCGACTGGGTGATGGAAACGACGCCGGACTATCTGGCCCGGGACACGACCGAAGACGTGATCATCGAGACGACGCTGGATCAGGACATGCAGAAAAAGGCCGAGGAAGCCTTGGCCTGGGTCTTTGAAAACAAGCTGAAGGACGGATCAAAAGCGCAGGCGGCGATTGTCGTGATGAGCGCGGATGGCGCCGTTCGGGCGATGGTCGGCGGGCGCAACATCCCGAACGCGGGCGACTTCAACCGCGCGACGCAGGCCTTGCGGCAGACCGGATCGACCTTCAAACCGTTCACCTATGCGGCGGCGATGGACCTGGGCTACAGCCCGCTTGACTATGTCGAGGACGCGCCACGGTGCTGGTACACGGCCGGTTCGGGCGACTGGTGCCCGCAGAACTATGACAAGAAGTTCAAGGGCCAGATCACCCTGACGCAGGCGCTGGCCGAAAGCCGCAACATCCCGGCGGTCGTGGTGTCCGAGGCGGTGGGGCGCGATCTGGTCAAGCAGGTCGCGACCGACTTTGGGCTGGCGACCAACTTTGCCGACGGCCCGGCCCTGGCGCTTGGCGTGTCGGAATCGACGCTGATCGACATGACCGGGGCCTTTGCCGGCATCCTTAACGGCGGGTCGTCCGTCACGCCCTATGGCTTGCAGGCGCTGAAGCTGAAGGGCATGGACGAGCCCCTGTTCGGCGCGGGCGGCGGGATTGGCGAGCGGGTGATTTCCGAAGGGGCGGCGCGGGCGCTGACCTACATGATGGCCGAGGTACTGAATTCGGGCACCGGGGGCCGGGCGCGGCTGGATGATCGTGAAGCCGCAGGCAAGACCGGCACGACGCAAAGCGCACGGGACGCCTGGTTCGTGGGCTTTACTGCGGATTACGTGGTCGGCGTCTGGATGGGGTACGACGACAACAGCCCCCTGACCGGCGTCACGGGCGGCGGCTTGCCTGCGGAAATCTGGCACGAGGTCATGGTGCGGATCAACGAAGGCGTGGACCCCAAACCGCTGATCACCGAAATCCCGGAATCAACCTATGTCCCGGTCGATCCCAGCACCACCGAGGGCGCGGTCCTGCCCGAGGATGTGCCCTATTTCGACGATCCGAACGCCCCCAGCTATGACGGGGTTCCCGTGCTGGACGGCCCGCCGCCGGAAGGCTCGGTGAACCTGGGGCCGGTCGAGGGGAACGGCGGAGACTTGGCGGGGCAGATCAACGACCTGCTGGGGATCGACTGACGCTGCGCTTGATCGGTGCCGGAACAGACCCTAGGCTGTCCGCGTATTCTATTTGAAGCCCGGCCCGCCCATTTCGGGCCACGATCCCGGAAGGCAATGCCGATGAGCGTTCTGGAACAGTCTCCCAACCGCCTGGTGCTTGAAATCCGCCCCGTGGGATTGATGATCCTGTGCCTGGGACTGGCCGGGATGTTCCTGATCCTGGGCCTGGGCATGGGGTCGGTGATCCGGCTGTTTGGCGGCATGACCGGGATGCCGGGGGTGTCCGGCGTGCCCTTGGCCCCCGGGTTTGGCCTGATCGGCTATGCCGCCATCATTCCGCTGGGCGTGGCGGTCTTTGCGCTGAAGACCCGGCGGCTAAGCCTTGACCGCACCACTGGCCTGGTGACCATCGCCACGCGCGGCGTGCTGGGACGTGGGGAAAAGACCTGGCCGCTGGCGGATTTTCAGGGGGCCACGCTGACGCGCAGCCGGTCGGGCACCAACGGCACGACCTACCGCGCCGTCCTGCAGTTCAAGGGTCAGCAGGTGCCGGTCACGCCCTATGGCACCAGCGGCGGCGGGCCTGCGCGCACGGTCAACGCGATCAACGGCTGGCTGGGCCCGCAGGCCGCCGGGGCCACGATCCTGACCGGGGATCAGTCGGCCGACGTTCTGGCCGCGCTGGAGAAGCTGGGCATCAAGGTGCCGCGCTAGATCGACTTCAGATCCTCGATCAGCCGGTCAAGGTCGCCGCCGCGCTGGTCCAGAAGCGCGCCCATTTCGGTCCGCTCGCTGGCCAGCATGTTCACGCCTTCGATGATGATGTTGAAGAACAGGCTTTTGCCGGACTTGTCGGACACGTGCCAGCGTACCTCGAACGGGCTTTCGCCCTTGAGGAAGGCGGTCGAGATCACCTCGTAATAGCTTTTCACCGGGCGGGCGTCGGCAACCTCGATCCGGCCGCCGATGAACTCGCGGAAGCGGCGGCCGTACTTGCGGCTGATGTAACCCTGGAACACCTTGGTGTAGGCCGAAAGCTGGCCCTTGGTCGCTTGCCGGGCCGCCGGGCCAAGCACCGACTGCGCGATGGTCGGCACATCGGCATAGCGCGAGAACAGTTTCTCGAAATCCTTCAGCATCGCGCCTTCGCCCTTGCCCGAGCTGATGATGCCGTTGATGTCGGCGACGGTCTTGTCGACCAGGGTCTTGGCCTGATCCGCAGACAGGGCCAGCGCAGGAAACGGCAGGGCAGCAAGCGCGGCGCCTGCCACCAGCCCGGCAACAACGGCGCGGCGCGGAAGGGTCATGTCATTCGGCATAGGGATCCTCGTAAGGGTCGATGAAGCTGTCGTCGCTGGAGCCGTCGCCGGATTGCGTGTCCTGACCCAGCTCGAACCGGCGGTTCTGCAGGTACAGAAGCCGCGCCTGAGCATAGCTGTCCGCCGAGTCATATAGGATCGATTCGACCGTTTCCGAGAAGCGGTCCCGGTCACCAAGCCGTGAGAAAAGCTTGAGCACGGTGGCCGCGTTCGCCTCTTTGGTCGGCAGGGCCAGCCGGACCGGGTTCAGCGCCAGGTCGACCGCCATGCCGACCGTGTCACGCACGGTGGACGGACCGGCCAGCGGAAGCTCGACATAGGCACCCTCGCCCGCGCCCCAGACATGCAGCGTCTCGCCAAAATCGGTCGGCTCGCCCGGCAGCCCGATGGCGGTGGAAAAGTCGAACAGGCCGCCCACGCCGAAGGTCAGGTTGGTGGCCAGCCGCAGCGTGTTCTGCGCGGCATCGTCGATCCGAAGCTGCAAGAGGTTGTTGGCGATGTCCCCCGGCAGGTCCAGCGTATCGGCCACATTGCCGACCACGCGCTTGACGGGTTCGGGCACGACGCCGCCATAGCCCTTGGACGCGGGGCCGACCAGCACCCGGTCAACCCCGGTGTTGAACGCATGGACCCGGCGATTGGCGGTTTCGAACGGGTCGTTGATCCCGTCCGCGGTCGGTCCCGCGCCGCAGCCCGCAAGAAGCAGCGCAAGAAGCGCCGCGCCGGGGGCAATGCCGATCCCGGAAGCCGTCCCCAATGCCGTCAATGAAATCTTCAGACCCATCGCCCTACTCTGCCGTCACCCGTGCAGCCTACCATAGTCCTGTGCGGCGGTTGGCAAGGGATAAGGCCCTGCCGGGCTGAAAACAACGCCGAAACGTGACGCATTGGCCGCGCTGGCGGGATGATGCCAAGGAACCGGAATGCCGTGACTGCACCGTCTGCCCCTGACCGTCTTTTCGACCCTGCCGCCGGTCTGGCGGAAATGGCGGGGGTGCGCCGTGCCTCGGGTCGGGCGGTGGCGGCGGCTTTCGGCTTTTCCTGTGGTGTCAGCCTTCTGGCGCTGACGGCCCCGCTGTACATGCTGCAGGTCTATGACCGGGTTCTGACCGCGCGGTCGGTGGAAACGCTGGTCGCGCTGTCCCTGGTGATGGCGTTCCTGTTCCTTGTCCTTGGCATCCTGGATCACGCAAGGGGCCGGATCATGGCCCGGGTCGCGGGGCGAATGCAGGCCCGGCTTGATGCCCGTGTGCTGGGCGCCGCGTTCCGGCGGCTGGCGGTGGCGCCGGGTGACGTGCCCGCGCTGGCGGCACAGCGTGACCTTGATGCGCTGGCGCGGTTCTGGGGTTCTCCGGTTCTGCTGGCGCTGTTCGACGCACCCTGGACGCCCCTGTTCCTGGCCGCGATCTTTCTGTTTCACCCGCTTCTGGGCGCGCTGGCGCTGGCGGGCGGGGCGATCCTGGTGGCAATGGCCTGGGCCAGCCAGTCCCGCGCGGCACCTGCCCAAAACACGGCCAACCAGGCCGCCGTGCAAGGCGACCGACAAGCCGCGATGCTGATGGCCGAGGCCGAGCTTGTCCGCGCCCTTGGGATGGAGGCCGCCGCGATCCGCCGCTGGTCGCTGCACCGTCACGACGCGCTTGCCGCCGGGCTGCAGGCGGCAGATGCCTCTGGCGTCTACGCTGTTGCCAGCCGCACGTTTCGCCTGTTCCTGCAGTCGGCGACGCTGGGACTTGCCGCCTGGCTGGTCCTGCAGGATCAGCTGTCCGCCGGGGCCATGGTCGCGGTGTCGGTCCTGATGGGCCGGACCCTGCAACCGATCGAGCACATCGTCGTCCAGTGGCCGGTCATCAGCCGCGCCCGGCTGGCCCACACCCGGTTGGCGGGGCTCTTGGCCCGGACGCCCCCACCCGCGCCGCAGCTGTCCCTGCCCCGCCCGCAAGCCCTGGTCGAGGTGCAAGGACTGACCGTCACCCCGCCGGACGCCGACACACCGACGCTGCGCGACGTCAGCTTTGCCTTGCGTCCCGGGCAGGCGATCGGCGTGATCGGCGCCTCGGGGTCGGGCAAGTCCACGCTGGCGCGGGCGCTGACCGGGCTTTGGCTGGCCTCGGCAGGCGGAATCCGGCTGGACGGCGCGCGGCTGGACCAGTTCGGCGCAGCAGCGCTTGGCCGGCTGATAGGGTATCTGCCGCAGCGGGTGACGCTGTTCGACGGCAGCGTGGCCGACAATATCGCCCGGCTGGAGGCTGATCCCGACCCCGACCGCATCGTCGCCGCCGCCCGGGCCGCCGCCGCACACGAGATGATCCTGCGCCTGCCACAGGGCTATGACACGCCCGTCACCTCGTTGGGGGGCAGGCTGTCGGGCGGGCAGATCCAGCGGATCGGGCTGGCGCGGGCGCTGTATGGCGATCCGGTGGTGCTGATCCTGGACGAGCCGAACGCCAATCTGGACAATGACGGCGCTCAGGCGCTGAACCTGGCGATCCGCGCGGCCAAGGCCGCAGGATCGGCCGTGATGGTGATGGCGCATCGACCGGCGGCGATCCAGGAATGCGACCTTTTGCTTGTCCTGAAGGATGGGGCAGTTGCGGCGGTCGGGCCTCGCGACGCGGTGCTTCGCGACGCGGTCCGCAACGCGGGCGATCTGCAGCGCGCTCTGTCGCCGGGGGCCGCAGCATGAGCGGGCCGAACCTGTCCGTGCGCCGCCCGGTGGCCTTGGGGCTGGCGGCGCTGGCGGCGCTGGTCCTTGGCTTCGGGCTGTGGTCGGTGCTGACGCGGATCGAAGGGGCCATCGTTGCGTATGGCCGGGTCGGGGTCGATCAGGACCGACAGGTCGTGCAACATCCCGACGGCGGCGTCGTCGCCGAAATCCTGGTGCGCGAAGGGGCTCTGGTCGATGCGGGCGCACTTCTGCTGCGGCTGGACGGGGCAGCGCTGCAGTCGGAACGGGCGATCGTCGCCGGGCAGCTGGTCGAGCTGGAGCTGCGCTCCGCCCGCCTGTTGGCCGAACGCGATGGCCTGTCCGCCCCGGCCTTTCCCGCGACGCTTGTCGCGCAGGCCCCGACCGATGCCGACATCGCCGCCCGGATTTCCGGGGAAGCCGGGCTGTTTCACGCCCGGCACGACACGCTGGTCGAACGACAGAAGCTGTTGGAGCAGCGCATCCTGCAACTGGACAGCGAAGTCGCCGGGCTTGCCACGCAGATCGACGCTCTTGCCCGGGAACGCGCGTTGATCGACGCGGAACTTTCCGATCAGGAGGCGCTGCTGCAAAAGGGCCTGACGCCCGCCGCGCGGGTCATGGCCCTGCGGCGCGAGGCGGCGCGGCTGGACGGAACGGCAGGCCAGCTGGCGGCGGCCATGGCGCAGGCAAAGGGCCAGATCATCGCGGTCCGGATCGAGGTCGGCGGCCTTGACACCCTGCGCCGCGAGGATGCCGCTGCCGCCTTGCGCGACCTTGCACCCGCGCTTTTGGAACTGGCCGAACGTCGCCGCGCGCTGGACGACCGGATCGCCCGGCTGGAGGTGCGGGCCCCGGTCTCGGGCATCGTGCTGGGCCTGCAGGTGACCACGCCGCGCGCCGTGCTGCGCCCGGCGGACCCGATCCTGTACCTTGTGCCGCAAGATCGACCGCTGGTCATCACCGCCCGGATTTCGCCGAACCAGATCGACGCCGTGGCAATCGGCCAGCCTGCCGATCTGGTGTTTCCGGCCCTGCGGTCGCACGACCTGCCACCGCTCGCGGGGCGGGTGACGCGGCTGTCGCCAGATGCGCTGACCGATGCGCAGACCGGCCTGACCTACTTTACCGCCGAGCTTGCCCTGGACCCCGCAACCGGCGCGGCGGGGGGTGTTCCGCTGCTGCCCGGCATGCCGGTCGAGGTCTTCGTGCGGACCGGCAGCCACAGCCCGCTGACCTATCTGCTGCAGCCCTTTGCCGAGTATTTCACCCACGCCTTCCGCGAAAGCGGATAGCCGCCACAGCAGGCGGCAAAATGCCACCAGACAGCGGATTGACCCTGAAATGGCCACAAATCATTGATCAAATACGCTAAAGGCACAGCGACTCGGGGTGTACAGGTCTGAATTGGGCAGGATTGCAGCATTGCGAAACAGCGTGAAAGAGCTGATGCGCGACGGCATCCGGATCCGGCTGGGATCGTCGGCCGACAGCGCGGCGCGACTTTGGCTGAACCGGGCGACCAGCTCGGCGGTGCGGGCGTTCCTGGTGATGATCCTGATCGTGCTGCCCTCGGTCATCCTGCCGGGCATCGGGACCGACACCAAGCAGATCGTGGCCCTGGTCGCGCTGTTCGCCGGTGGGCTGGTCTTTTTTGAATACAATGCGATCTACCCCAGCCTGATCGAATTTCGCGATGGGGCGCCCTACAACCGCATCCGCTATCTGATGCTTCTGGCCATCGTGCTGCTTTTGTCGGTCATCGTCGCCGATCGAGAGGACCCGACAACCGTGTCGCGCCTGATCCGCGCCCTGGGCGACGTGGTCGGCGGGGCGCTGGACTTTCCCTATTCGCCGGTGCGGCTGGCGACACTGATGTTGTCCGAATCCAGTTCGGCTGACCAGGTGCAGGACATCCGGACTGCCGCCGGTATGGCCTATCTTGTGTCGCTCTTGTCGCTGGCGATCTTTGTGATCGTGCTGAAGATGGTCGGCTGGCCGTCCACCAAAAGCGCGTTCAACGTCTGGGTCAACCTGCCCACGTTCGAGCCGACGGCCGGCGGTGACGTCGTCGACCGGCTGGAACGGGACTCGCGGTTGAACCTGGCGGTCGGCTTTCTGTTGCCCTTTGTCGTGCCGGCGCTGATCGTGCTTTTGACCTCGGGTCTGCCGGCGGACACGGTCACCGCCCCGCAGACCCTGATCTGGACGGTCGCCGCGCTGGCCTATCTGCCCGCCAGCCTGTTGATGCGGGGCGTGGCGATGGGCCGGATCGCCGACATGGTCCGCACCAAACGCGACCTGAAGCTGGCCGAGGAAGCGGCGCTGGCCCGACCGGGGGACGACCGCCTGCTGGCCGACGATGACGAGGATGACGATCTCTGATCCTGATCCGGCTTGCCCTTGCCGTCGCGCTTTTGGGCGCCCTGCCGCTGGCGGCAGAGCCGTTGCGCATCGCGACCTGGAATGTCGGGCTTGACCGCAAGGGGCCGGGGCTGCTGGTGAACGACCTGGCCAAGGGCGACGACCCGCAGATCGCCGCGATCGTCAGGGTCGCCGTGGCGCTGCAGGCGGATGTGCTGCTGCTGACCGCAGTCGACTATGACCGGGGCGGGGTGGCGTTGCAGCTTTTGGCCGACCGGATGGCGGCGGCAGGTCTGGACTATCCGCATCGGTTTGCCCTGCGTCCGAACACCGGGTTGCAGACCGGGTTCGATGTCGATGGCGATGGCCGGGTCGGCGATCCGCGCGATGCGCAAGGGTTCGGACTCTTTTCGGGGCAGGGCGGGATGGCAATCCTGTCGCGCCTGCCGCTGGACAGCGCCGGGGCGCGCGACTTTTCCGGCTTTCTCTGGCGCGACCTGCCCGGCGCGCTGATCCCTGACGGGACCGATCCCGGCCTGCGCGACATCCAGCGGCTGGCGACCACCGGCTTTTGGGACGTGCCCGTCCTGACCGACGCGGGGCCGCTGCATCTTCTGGCCTGGCACGCGACCCCGCCGGTCTTTGACGGCCCCGAGGATCGCAATGGCCGCCGCAACCATGACGAAGCGGCGTTCTGGCGCCTGTTCCTGGACGGCGCGCTGCCAATGTCGCCGCCCGAGACGCCCTTCGTGCTGTTGGGCGATGGCAATCTGGACCCCGCCGACGGGGACGGCCTGCGCCAAGGCATCGCGGCGCTGCTGTCTCATCCGGCGCTGCAGGACCCGCAGCCCAGGGGCAACCCCGCGCGGACCGACCCCGCCCAGACCGGAGATCCTGCGCTGGATACCGTGCTTTACGCCGATCTGGGCGGGTTGCGGCTGGACTATGTCCTGCCCTCGGCCAGCTTGACGGTCACGGCGGCGGGCGTGCTTTGGCCGGATGCACGGGACCCGCTGATGGCCGACCTTGTCGCCGCTTCGCGCCACTTTCCGGTCTGGGTCGAGGTGACCCTGCCCTAGACCAGCCGCAACGCCTGCAGATGGGCCAGAATCACCGCGTCAAGCGGGGTGTCCTGGAACCCGGGCAGCCAGTGGCGCAGCGGGTCCGGGTCCAGCCAGTGCGGATGGCGGTTCAGATACAGCATCTCGCGCAGTTCCCGGGCCAGTTCCCAGACCGGGCTGAGGGCGGTGAAAAACCACAGGGGAAACTGCACGATCTGCATCGGGCGTCCGGTCAGACGCGCGACACGGGCCGCCAGGTCGTTGATCGTGAAGGCATGGCCCGCAAAGGGGATGTCGGCATAGGCGGGCAGCGCGTCGCCCAGCGTTGCCAGCCCCACGGCAGCGCGGGCCATGTCCGGCAGGTAGGCATAGGCGTGGATCACATCCGCCGGGCCAAGGGCCGTGATCCTGCCCCTGGCCACCTTGCCCAGGATCATCCGGTTCATCAGCATCTGCGGGGCGCCCGGCAACAGGAAATCTCCGCCGCGCAAGAGGATGGTCCGCGGGCCGTGTTCGGCGGCATCGCGGTAGCGCGTCTCCATTTCGGCCCGGATGCGGCCTTTGCGACTGGTCGGGCGATGCGGCGTGTCCGGACCCCAGGGCGCGGGTTCCATGCCGTAGGGGTAGACGTTGCCGGGGACCAGCAGCGTCGCCCCGCTGGTCCGCCCGGCCCCGATGACCGAGGCGGTGATTTCGGGGATCAGCCGGTCCCAGGCGTGGTAGGCGGGCGGGTTCAGCCCGTTGACGATCAGCGCAGCCCCCTTGGCGGCGGCGGCCATGTCCGTCCCCCGGCTGTAGCGGTTGACCCGCCAGCCTGCCGCCTGCAACGCCAGCGCGACCTGCCCGCCGAATCCGCCCGATGCCCCGAGGACCAGTGCTGTCTTGTCCATGCTGCGCTCTCCTTTGCGTCAGGGTATCCTGCATCGCCAGGCAGTTAGGAATTGCATGTTTTTGAGTGACCTCTATTCATGAATGAATGGAAAAGCTGGACTGGACCCTGATCCGATCTTTTCTGGCGGTGGCCGAGGCAGGGTCGCTGTCCGCCGCCGCGCGTGCGACCGGGATCAGCCAGCCCACCCTTGGCCGCCATATCCGTCAGGCGGAAGCCACGTTGCGGGTTGCGCTTTTCACGCGCGTCGCTCAGGGGGTGCAGGTGACCGAGGCCGGGCAGGCCATGATTGCCCCCGCCCGCGCGATGCGGCAAGCTGCCGCCGATCTGGCGCTGGTCGCCGCAGGCCGCTCCAGCGGGATCGCCGGAACCGTCCGGATCACCGCCAGCCGGGTCGTGTCGCAGGCCTTTCTTCCGCCGATCCTGGCGCGGCTGCGGGCCGAGGAACCGGGCATCCAGATCGACCTTGTGCCGTCCGACACGTCCGAAAACCTGCTTCTGGGCGAGGCGGACCTGGCGCTGCGGATGTACCGACCGACGCAGTTGGATCTGGTGGCGCAAAAGCTGGCCGACCTGCCGATGGGCGTCTACGGCGCACGCTCCTGGCTGGACCGGGTCGGGCGCCCGGAGACGGTCGAGGCGTTGTTGCAGATGGATTTCATCGGGCAGGACCGGAACACCCAGGTGATCCGCGCCATGGCGGCGCTGGGGCAGGTCGTCACCCGCAGCTACTTTCCCGTGCGGACGGATGACCCGCTGGTCTATCAGGACCTGATCCGCGCCGGTTGCGGGCTGGGCGGCCTGTTGTGCCGGATCGGCGATGCCGACCCGGCGTTGGAAAAGATCGACGGTCTGTTCACATTGCCGACGCTGCCGGTCTGGCTGACTGCCGCCCCCGCGCTGCGCCAGTCGCCCCGCTTGCGGCGGGTGTGGGACCTGATCGCCAGCGCCTTCCCCGCTTGACCCTTGCGGGCCAAGGGGCTAGGCGATCCCGGTCAGTTTTTCAGGAAAATGCGCCATGGCCAATCCTTCCCTTCTTATCCTTGCCGGCGACGGCAT
>JAKQLM010000412.1 GCA_029567145.1 Pseudomonadota bacterium | reverse complement strand
TGCCCATGCTCCGCCGCTTCCGTCAGGACATCCTGCTCATCCGCGAAGACGTGGGCTGCGCCGGCGAATTCCTCGCCCGGGCGCTGGTGGCGGAAATCGACAAACGTGACTGGACCGAGAGGCAGGGCCTTGAAGTGCCGGTCAAGGTGGAAACGGGCCGCTAGGGCCAGACGTGGAGGACAGACATGAAGACGATCAAGGGCCCGGCCCTGTTCCTGGCGCAATTCGCGGGAGATGCCGCCCCGTTCAACTCGTGGCCGTCGATCACCGCCTGGGCCGCGGATTGCGGCTATGTCGGCGTGCAGGTGCCAAGCTGGGACGCCCGGCTCTTCGATCTTGAAAAGGCCGCCAGTTCAAAGGACTACTGCGACACGTTCAAGGGCCAGGCGGCCGAGAACGGCATCGCGGTGACCGAGCTTTCCACCCACCTGCAAGGCCAGCTTGTCGCCGTGCATCCTGCCTATGACTCCCAGTTCGATGGCTTTGCTGCGCCCGCGGTCCGGGGCAATCCCAAGGCGCGGCAGGAGTGGGCCGTGGATCAAGTCAAGAAGGCACTGACCGCCAGTCGCAACCTGGGACTGACCGCTCATGCCACCTTCTCTGGTGCGCTGGCCTGGCCTTACATCTACCCTTGGCCGCAGCGTCCAGCGGGTCTGGTGGAGGAAGCCTTCGACGAACTTGCCCGCCGCTGGCTGCCAATCCTGAACCATGCCGACCAGTGTGGCGTCGACATCTGCTATGAAATCCACCCCGGCGAAGACCTGCATGACGGGATCAGCTACGAGATGTTCCTCGACCGGGTAAAGGGGCACAAGCGCGCGAACATGCTGTACGACCCCAGCCACTATGTGCTGCAACACCTTGATTACCTTGACCATATCGACACCTACCACGACCGGATCAAGATGTTCCACGTCAAGGATGCCGAGCTGAACCCGACCGGTCGCCAGGGCGTCTATGGCGGGTTCCAATCCTGGGTCAACCGCGCGGGCCGCTTCCGGTCGCTGGGGGATGGGCAGGTCGACTTTGGCGGCATCTTCTCCAAGCTGACACAATACGGCTTTGACGGCTGGGCCGTAGTCGAATGGGAATGCTGTCTGAAACACCCCGAGGACGGCGCCCGCGAAGGGGCCGATTTCGTCAATGCCCATATCATCCGGGTGACGGAAAAGGCCTTCGACGACTTCGCCGATGCGGGCACCGACCGCGCCGCCAACCGCCGCATGCTTGGACTGGAGTGACCCGATGATCGACGCTGCACACACCGCCCGTGAACCCCGCCTGCGCCTTGGCATGGTCGGGGGCGGCCGCGACGCCTTTATCGGTGCCGTCCACCGCATCGCCGCGCGGATTGATGATCAATATGAACTGGTTGCGGGGTGTTTCTCATCCAACCCCGAAAAGGCTTTGGCCTCGGCCGCCGATCTGGGCGCGGCGCGGGCCTATACCAGTTTTGCCGAGATGGCCTCCCGGGAGGCGCGGCGCCGCGACGGCATCGACGCGGTGGCAATTGTCACGCCAAATCATATGCATGCGCCCGTCGCGCTGCAGTTCCTGAAACGCGGCATCCATGTGATCTGCGACAAGCCGCTGACCGCGACTTTGGCCGAGGCGAAGAAGCTGGCCAAGGCGGCGGAGGCGTCCGGCGTGGTCTTTGCGCTGACCCACAACTACACCGGCTATCCGATGGTCCGGCAGGCCAAGGCCATGATTTCAAACGGTGATCTGGGCGATCTGCGGCTGGTCAACGTCGAATACGCACAGGACTGGCTGACCGAAGCGGTGGACAACAAGCAGGCCGATTGGCGGACCGATCCGGCGCGGTCGGGGGCTGGCGGGTCGACCGGCGATATCGGGACCCATGCGTTCAATCTGGCGAATTTCGTGACAGGGCTGACCCTTGACACGCTTGCCGCCGACCTGACCGCCTTTGTTCCGGGCCGCCGGGTGGATGACAACGGGCATGTGCTGATGCGGTATCGGGGTGGCGCGAAGGGGATGCTGTGGTGCAGCCAGGTCGCGCCCGGAAACGAAAATGGTTTGAGATTAAGGGTTTACGGCACCAAGGGCGGGCTTGAATGGAGCCAGGAGGACCCGAACTATCTGTGGTTCACCCCCTTTGGCGAGCCAAAGCGCCTGATCACCCGCGGCGGGGCCGGATCGGGGCCAGAGGCGGGCCGCGTCAGCCGCATCCCGCCGGGCCATCCGGAGGGATATCTGGAAGGCTTTGCAACGATTTACCAAGAAGCCGCCCGCGCCATCCGTGCCGCCAAGGCAGGCGAACCCGTGCCGCCCGGCACCACCTTCCCCGGGCTGAAAGAGGGGCTGGAGGGCGTGGCGTTTGTCGATGCCTGCGTGCGGTCGTCGGCCAGAAACGGCGCTTGGGTCGGGCTGAACCTGTAGCCGTCCGGGAAAATTGGCGAGGGCCGCAACGGCCTCCACCATGCCCTGCCAACCCCCTGAGAACGCTGGGTTTACCGGGCAATTCCCCGGTCAACCCGGCGTCTTGATCCCGTCTTCATCGCGTCTTTCTTCCGTCTCTACGCGCGGAGAGGTGGAGGGGCGTTAACCATGGTGGGCGAATCAGAAGGACGGTGCGCTGTAGCGCACCCTACGGGCGTCCTTCGTAGGGTGCGCTACAGCGCACCGCACCGGGCAGGACAGGCGGCGACGCCTGATCGCCGGGTGGGCAAGGCCCGGCGGTTCCGGGTGCAACCCCCTCCCCCGGCAGTTCCGCAGGCTGCCGCTGCAAAGCGCGCGCGCTGCTTCGTGCGGAAGGAGGGGTCAGGTCTTGGCGTCTACCCGAACACCCGCCCCAGCGCCCCGTCAATCGCCGTGGTGATCTCGTCGATATCATCCTTGGTCGCGATCAGCGCCGGGGACAGGCAGAGCGTGTTGTTGAACCCCGGCACAGAACGGTTGGTCATGCCGATGATCACGCCCTGCGCCATGCAGTCAGCGACGACGGCGGCGACTTTTTTCTCGTCGGCGGGTTCACGGGTCCCACGATCCGCGACCAGTTCGGCGCCGAGGAACAGGCCCTTGCCGCGGACCTCTCCGATGACCTTGTGCTTGTCCATCAGGGCCGCAAGGTTCCCAAGGCAGTAGTCGCCCATCGCCAGCGTGTTGGCCAGAAGCCCCTCGCGTTCGATGATGTTCATGTTCTCCAGCGCTGCCGCCGGACCTGCAGTGCAGCCCCCGAAGGTGGAGATGTCGCGGAAGTAGCTCATCGGGTCGTTGGGGTCGTCCTTGAACAGGTTGAAGACCGCTTCGGTCGTCACCGTGCAGGAAATCGCGGCGTAGCCCGAGGCGACGCCCTTGGCCATGGTCACGAAATCGGGCTGGATGCCAAAGTGCTGGTAGCCGAACCAGGTGCCGGTGCGCCCCACGCCGCAGACGACCTCGTCGATGTGCAGAAGGATGTCGTATTTGCGGCAGATTTCCTGGACGCGCTGCCAGTAGCCGGTCGGCGGGACGATGACGCCACCGCCTGCGGTGACGGGTTCCAGGACAAGGCAGCCGATGGTGTCGGGGCCTTCGCGCAGGATGACCTCTTCGATGGCATCCGCCGCGCGTTCGCCGTAGTTTTCCACGTCCCACTGTTTACGGTATTCCAGGCAATGCGGGACCTGCACGAAGCCATCGGGGAACGGCCCGTATTGGGCGTTCCTTTGCGCCTGGCCTCCGCTGGCAAGGGCGGCGATGGTGGTGCCGTGGTAGTCCCGTTCCCGATACAGGATCTTCCACTTCTTGCCGCCGTGGTGGCGATGCGAGATCTGGCGGACCATCTTGTAGACCTTCTCGTTCGCCTCGCTCCCCGAGTTGGAGTAGTAGACGCGGGTCAGGCCGGGCATCTTTTCGATCAGCCGCTTGGCGAAGATCGAGCCGGGGATCGAGCCCGCAGCGCCGGCGAAATAGTTCATCTTGACCAGCTGGTCGCGGACGGCATCGGCGATGCTTTCCCGCCCGTAGCCGACGTTCACCGTCCAGACCCCACCGGACACCGCGTCAAGGTGTTCCTTGCCCTTGGCGTCCCAGACGCGCATCCCCTTGCCTTCGACGATGACGCGGGGATCGACGGTTTCGTACTGCTTGTGCTGGGACAGATGGTGCCAGACATGGGCGCGGTCGGCCTCGACCACGGCGCCGATGTCGTTCATGCCTGCATAGTCGTCCATGGTCGTTCCTTTGCGTTCCGGATTGCCGGGCATCATCGGGGATCGGGGCGCAGGGCCTTACGTCCAGTGCGGGCCGCTTGATAGTGCCAAAGCGCCGTGCGGGACGGGTTGAGCATTCGGCGGGAGTGCTAGATCAAGGCGGGAAAGGGAGACGCGCGTGCTGACGATCGACGGGGTGACGAAGGCCTATGCCAATGCCGAAGGGCCGGTGGCGGTGCTGAACGGGGTCAGTCTGGCGCTGGCGGCGGGCGAAAGTCTGGCGCTGACCGGCGAGTCGGGGTCGGGGAAGTCGACGCTGTTGCATCTGGCGGGGGCCTTGGACCGGCCGGATGGCGGGACGGTTTCGGTCGGCGGCGTGGATTTGGCGGGGTTGGACGACGCGGGGCTGGCAATGGTGCGGCGCGACCGGATCGGCATCATCTTCCAGCAGTTCAACCTGATCCCCTCGCTGTCGGTGGCGGCGAACATCGGGTTTCAGGCGCGGCTGGCGGGGCGGTTTGACGCCGGTTGGACGGCGCATATGGCGGGGGTCCTGGGGCTGACGGCGCTGCTGGGCCGCTACCCGGACGAGCTGTCGGGGGGCCAGCAGCAGCGGGTGGCGATCGGGCGGGCCCTGGGCAGCCGTCCGGGGCTGATCCTGGCGGATGAGCCGACGGGAAACCTGGACGAGGCGACCGGCGAGGCGGTGCTGGGCCTGATGCTGGATCTGGTGGCGGAATCCGGGGCGGCGCTGCTGATGGTCACCCACTCGGACCGGTTGGCGGGGCGGCTGGCCCGGCGGCTGCATCTGCGGGCGGGGCGGGTCGCGTGACGGTCCTGATTGCCCTGCTGTCGCATTGGCGGCGGCATCCGTTGCAGCTTGCGACGCTTGTTCTGGGTCTGGCGCTGGCCACGGCGCTGTGGTCCGGGGTGCAGGCGATCAACGCCGAGGCGCGGGCGGCCTATGACCGGGCGGCGGGCACGCTGGGGCAGGACCGGCTGGACCGGCTGGTCGGGCCCCTGACCGTGGCGCGCTACGCCGAGTTGCGGCGGGCGGGCTGGCCGGTGTCGCCGGTCCTGGAAGGCCGGATCGGCGCGGTCCGGGTGCTGGGGATCGAGCCCTTGACCCTGCCGCAAGGTGCCGGGGTGGCGGGCTTGCCGTCGCTGGCCGACGCCGGAGCGGTGCTGGCGGGGCAAGCGGTTCTGGTCCATCCCGAAACGCCCACCCGCATTGGCGCGGCGGGGCTGTTTCAGGGGCTGGGCCTTGTCACCTCGTCCGACCTGCCGCCGATGACGGTGGTGGCGGATATCGGGCTGGCCGAGCGAATGCTGGGCCTGGACGGGGTGGTGTCGGCCCTTTTGATCGACCCGTCGCGCCCCCTGCCCGGCCCAGTCCCGTCCGACCTGACCTTGCAGATGGCCGCGCCGGATGACGGATTGGCGCGGCTGACCGAGAGTTTTCACCTGAACCTGACGGCGTTCGGGTTTCTGGCCTTTGCCGTCGGCATCTTCATCGTGCATTCCGCCGTGGGGCTGGCGTTCGAGCAGCGCCGCCCGATGTTCCGCACGCTGCGGTCGCTGGGGCTGCCGGCGCGCGGGTTGGCGGGGCTGGTGCTGGCCGAACTGCTGGCGCTGGCGCTGATCGCGGGGATCGCGGGGGTTGCGCTTGGCTATGCGGTCGCGGCAGCGCTGTTGCCGGATGTGGCGGCGACCCTGGGCGGGCTTTACGGCGCACCCGTGCCGGGGGCGCTGACCCTGCGGGCGGACTGGGCGCTGGCGGGGATCGCGATGGCGGTGGGCGGCACGCTGGTCGCGGCGGCGCAGGGGCTGTGGCAGGTCTGGCGCTTGCCGATCCTGGCCAGTGCCCAGCCGCGCGCCTGGGGTCGCGCCTCGGCCCGGGCGCGGGGCGGGCAGGCGCTGGCGGGGATCGCCTTGTGGGCGCTGGCAGGGCTGGCGCTGGCCTTTGGTCAGGGGCTTTGGGCCGGGTTTGCCGTGCTTGCGGGGCTGCTTCTGGGCGCGGCGCTGGTGCTTCCCGGGGTGCTGGCGGCAATCCTGTCGGTGGCCGGGCGGCGGGCGCGGGGACCGCTGGCGCACTGGTTCTGGGCCGACACCCGGCAGCATTTGCCCGGCCTGTCGCTGGCGCTGATGGCGCTTTTGCTGGCGGTGGCAGCGAATGTGGGCGTGGGCACCATGGTGGCCAGCTTTCGCGGCACCTTCACCGGCTGGCTGGATCAGCGCCTGGCCTCCGAGCTGTATGTGACCGCGCAGGACCCGGACGAGGCCGCGCGGATGCACCGGTGGCTGGAGCCAAGGGTCGAGGCCGTCCTGCCGATCATCGAGGCGGATCAGCTGCTTGGAGGCCAGCCCGGCACGGTCTACGGCGTGGCCGATCACGCCACCTACCGAAAGAACTGGCCGCTTCTGGAGGCCGGGCCAGAGGTGTGGGATCGTCTTCACCAGGGGGCCGGGGTGCTGGTCAACGAACAGATGGCGCGGCGGCAGGGGCTGTCGCTGGGCGATCCGGTGGCGCTGGCGGGCGGAGCGGTGCCGGTGATCGGGGTCTACTCGGACTATGGCAATCCGTCGCCGCAGATCATCCTGGGGCTGGCCGCGTTTCAGGCGCGCTACCCCGACGCGGTGGCGCTGCGCTTTGCCTTGCGACTGCCACCCGATCAGGTGGACGCCATGGCGCAGGCCCTGCGGGCCGAGTTCGGGCTGGAAGAAGGCGCGTTGGTCGATCAGGCCGGGATCAAGGCGTTCTCGCTGGCGGTCTTTGACCGGACCTTTGCCGTGACCGGCGCGCTGAACGGCCTGACGCTGGGGGTCGCGGCGCTGGCGATGCTGGCCAGCCTCTTGACGCTGGCCGGGCTGCGGCTGCCCCAGCTTGCGCCGCTGTGGGCGCTGGGGCTGACGCGCGGGCGGCTGGCCGGACTGGACCTGGTCCGGACGGTGATGCTGGCAGCCTTGACGGCAGTGCTGGCGCTGCCCCTGGGGCTGGCGCTGGCCTGGGTGCTTCTGGCGGTGGTGAATGTCGAGGCCTTCGGCTGGCGTCTGCCGCTGCAGGTCTTTCCGGGCGACGCGCTGCGGCTGGTCGCGGCCGCGCTGGCGGCGGCCCTGGCGGCGGGGCTGTTGCCTGCGCTGCGGCTGGCGCGCATCTCGCCCGCCATGATGCTGAGGATCTTTGCCAATGAACGCTAAAGTCCTGCTTTTGCTGGCAAGTCTGGCCGACCCTGCGCTGGCCCAGGGCTTTGCCGACATGGGTGCCCCGGCAGCGGGGTTCGCCTTGCCCGATCCGGCGCATGTCCTGACCTTTCCCGCCGATCACGGCGCGCATCCTGCGTTCCGGATCGAGTGGTGGTACCTGACCGCGACCCTGACCGGAGCGGACGGCACCGACTATGGCGCGCAATGGACGCTGTTTCGCACCGCGCTGGCACCCGGCGAGGGGGACGGCTGGGGCTCGCCTCAACTGTGGATGGGCCATGCCGCGGTGACCACTCCGACCGCGCATCACGTCGCCGAACGGTTGGCGCGCGGCGGCGTCGGACAGGCGGGGGTGTCGCTGGAGCAGGGGTTCCAGGCCTGGATCGACGACTGGCAGATGCAGTCCAGCGCCGGGCTGGGCGAGGATGCGCTGGCGCGGCTGACGCTGTCGGCCAGGGGGGCGGATTTTGGCTATGTGCTGGATCTGGCGGCAGACGGCCCGCTGGTGGCGCAAGGCGACGGGGGCTATTCGGTGAAATCGGCGGGGGGGCAGGCGAGCCACTATTATTCGCAGCCCTTCTACACGGCGACGGGGCGTCTGGACCTGCCCGATGGGCCGGTGCCGGTGACCGGGCAGGCCTGGCTTGACCGCGAATGGTCGTCGCAGCCCCTGGGAGCAGATCAGACCGGGTGGGACTGGTTTTCGCTGTCGTTTCAGGACGGGGCCAAGCTGATGGGCTTTGTGCTGCGCGATGGCGGGGCGGGGTTCAGTTCGGGCACGTGGATCGATGCGGATGGCACGCCGCATCCGCTGGAGCCGGGCGCGCTGCGGGCCGAGCCGCTGGAGCGGGCAGCGGTGGCCGGGCGCGAGGTGCCGGTGGTCTGGCGGCTGACCCTGGCCGACCGGGGCCTGGACGTGACGCTGCGGGCGCTGAACCCGGGGGCGTGGATGGCGACCTCGGTGCCCTATTGGGAGGGGCCGGTGCGGGTGACGGGCAGCCATGCCGGGCGGGGGTATCTGGAGATGACGGGGTATTGACCGGGCGGCGCAACCGGGCGGCGCAACCGGGCGGGGCGGTTTACAGATCGAGCGGCTTGCGCCGCGTTCCTTTTGTCTCGCCTTATGCGCGAAGTGTGCGCAACGGCTCGGGTTTCCTGGGGGCGCTTCGCCCCCCAAACCCCCAGAGAGTATTTGCAAAAGAGCAATCGGGGGCCCCGGGACAGGGATCGCGCAATCTGGGGCCTTGCGGGCCGGGTTGCGATCCGCTATCCCCTGCCCACTCCTCGCGGCGGGTTGGCGGAGAGGTTACGCAGCGGATTGCAAATCCGTGAAGACCGGTTCGATTCCGGTACCCGCCTCCATTCCTTTTCAATGGGTTGCGAGAAGGCATCCATTGCGCGGGGTGCTCCGTTTACATAGGCGTTTACAGTTTTGTTCACGCTGCGCCCCCTTTTGCCTTCGCAAGTTCCACCAAAACAGAGTCGGTTTCGTCAGGCGATACACGCGCATAGTGCTCGATCACGTTGGCGGCGAAGCGCACGGACCACCCCATGTGATTGGCAATCCTTGCAAGTGAAAGGCCAGCGTTGAGTAAACGCGTGGCAGCAGTGCCTCTGGTATCATACAGCCGCAGGTCATCGGACAGCTTGGCTTTGTCGCGCTACTGGCGCACCCCTTCTGAAGCCCGGTGCGCCGTCAGTGGCGTACCACCTGCATTGGTCAGGATAAGCAGCTGGTCTTTCGGCGTCTGGTCGATCACTTCGGCAAGTGCCGGTGTGACCGGGATATGAGCCAGCCTTTTGCTCTTGTTCGTCCGCACACGAAGTCGCCGACCCTGGGGGGTTTTCTCGATCTGGCCCATATTGATCTTGATCAGGTCAGCGGGGCGAAGTCCGGTTTCACAAGCGGCACAGAGGATCCTTCTGACCCACTCAGGCGCAACCGCATTGAAAGCCTCTCTATCGGCGGGTGTCCAAACAATTTCCGACCGGTCAACTTCATAGAGCCGGCGCAGCTTGTGGCAGTGATGCTCTGACAACCTGCCCTCTTGCACAGCCCAATTCAGGATACGGACCGCGTGGACTCCTGCGGTATCGTGTTGCTTTGGCGAGTGCCGCCAGAGCGCCCGCCAAGCGTTCACGTCGCTCCTCGACCGGCGGTCTTCAAAAATGGCCACAGGGGCATCCTTGAAGTGCTCGGCGAACCTCAGACCCCACGTCCGAATGTCGGCCTGCGATCTGTCGCCCTTGGGCATGGCAGTGCTCGACAGGAAGTCATCCACCAGGGCGGGCATCATATCGGTTGAGCGCTTTGGCAGTGCAACTGCATCGGCATAGGCGCGAAAGAAATCCGGCGAAGTCGGATAGTGAATCGAGTCTTCCCAAAACTTGGGCCCACCCCGCCAAGCGTAGAAGTGGAAGCGCACACCACTGGTGAGCTTGCGCCGGACGGCGTGAACCCTGTCGGGAAAGCTCTTAGGTCGCACGGCTTGCCTTCCAACCTCCATATGGTGTCGCGTCTCGGACCGTCGACTCCGACTTGTTGCCCGCAACGATCTGCACCCGCCCATCAGGCGTTTCCAAGGTGACAGTTACCTGATCATAGCCTGCGGCAATGGCTGCCTCGAAGGCCGGGCTTAGATCGGATTTCCTGATCATGGGGCGACGGGCCATTCTTCACTCCACGGTCGAATCTACGGATCGGGCGGCGCGGCGCTCTAGGAAAAGTTGGACGTAAGCCTCAGTCAGCTCACTACTGGAAAAGCCGACAGATACACGTCTGCCAAAGAATTCCTTGAGGTCGGACTTTCGTGTTTCTTCGTCGCGTTGCCCCAGGTCATTGAACACTGCCCTTCGGTCTTCCTGCCATGCAATGGACGCGGTGCGGGCATTGACCTGCAACTCAAGATAGGGCGCACCAGCGAATGGGTCACAGACGTCAAGGTCAGCGGCAAATAGCCGTTCGACGGCATCGAGAAGGGTATCGCCATTCGTTTCCAAGATGACCGGGTGCGGCTCAACGTTCGACTTCGCACCGTCGAATCTCAGCCGCCCAAAACGCCGCACCATCTCGACTGCCCTCGCCGGGCGGTCTGTGGCCAGTAGCGTGATGGTCATCGTTGCAAAGTCGCGGGAAGTCATGTGCGGTGCGTTTACGCCCCGCGCCCCCTGCGTGAGCAAATCAGCCTCGCGCAAAGCACGATAGACCTGCGACACGGTTCTTTCGTCCATGCGGTAGGCTTGCGACAAAAGGGTTATGAAGGGTCCAGCTCTCATTCTCACTGAATAAGACGCATTTAGCCCACATGTCAAGCTCTCAGTGCGAAAGTCGCACTAGGGCTGATGCTTCCGCTGCAGAGAAAAGTCGGTATCCATCCGGTCCAGCTTCCAGTCGAGCAACTCAGCAAGGTCGCGCGCGACCCAAAGGAAGGCCGTGGCGCGCTCAAACGCCTGCCGCTCAACTGGGTCGCGGGGGCACTCTGCACTCATGGCAATTACACTGTCCGTTGCCGCCGCAATCAGGTGCGAGAGGTGCCGGGCGTCACTTGCCGCCTCGGCAAGGGTCAGGTCGCGCAGGACGCTGGGCAGGCCGGTCGTGGCAGTGATTGCGCCGGGCAGGCCGGGAATGTTATGGGCAGTACTAGCCATGCGTTGATCCTCCAAGATCATCGTTTCGGTTAGGGCCGGAAAGAAGCTCCAACTTCCTCCGGCCCGTTTTCTGTGTTAACCCAGTTTCTATGTCCGATCAACAAAAAACTGTGATAACACGAACCGGAACGCGTGGCCCACGTCCGACAGGCAAGGGGACGCTTATAGGGGTTCGACTGCAGCCCGACATGCTCGACTGGATTGACTCAGAAAGAGCTAAGCTGAATGCCAATCAGACGCGACCTGAATTCATTCGAATGCTCATCGAAACTGCCCAAAGGAAGTAGGCGATATGGCCAATATTTTGACTGATCTGACTGAAGGCGTTCGGAGACTGCAGAAATTTACTAAGGAAATGTCTGAGCTTGAGCTTAAGGAAGAAATCCTGAACTTGAAACAGTTGCTTCTGGATGTCCGAGAAGAATTGATGGCAAAGGATGATCAAATTCGGGAGTTTTTGGCCAAACTTCAGAAAAAATCCGAAACCACTGAGGTGTTAGGATTTAGATTTGATTTGGTCGAAGGTCAACCAAGCGGATTACCCTATTGTCCAATATGTGAAGTAAAAGAGGGGAAAATGTTTCGCTTAATTCGAAGGAATCGCAATTACTCGCTTTGCGCGAATTGCAAGACCCTACACAACGCGGGTGCAGACGGCAATGTACACGGCGAAGACCCACCGCTGACCGTGAATAGAGAAGACGATGAAGGCAGCTGGCTTGGGAGAGGAAGGGGCTTTGGCCGCTACTAGTTAAAGCATGATTCCCAATAAGGAGATTCCCATGATCGAAATTGGCAAAAGATACACGCTGGTCATGCTTGAGTTGACCGAAGCCGGATACGGCCAAGGATCTATCGGTGTGACAGTGACGGGCCGGGACGGCAACCTCATTCAAGTGAATGGCTGCGAAGTCATCAACACAGCTTCGCCATTGTTTCACTCTCTGGTCGATGAAGAAGGCAAAAAAGCCCATTTCGCCAAACTAGCGGAAGGCCTGTATTGAGCGCCGCGCCTACGGGAAGGCCGCGCTCTCTCGGGGTTTTCCCACTCGCCGAGTAAAGGGGATGCTTCGCGGGGAGGATAGACCGCCAGGCGCACCCTGCCCTGTGCTTAAGCAGTGTTGTCGCCGCCGCCCCAGTTGACTGCCTGCAAGGCCACTGACCACTGGTCCGGAGTCAGGCCAAGCTCCTTGGCACGGCCCATCGCCTCGACCAGCTGCGACAGCGCCCGTGCCCGGCCCCCGGCATCAAAGGCCTGCAGCGGGCGGCCGACATCAATCACCACGTCGCCGCCAAGCTTCGCCCGTGCTTCCTCTGCCAGAAGCTCCGCCATGGGCTGCAGGACCCATCCCGCAAGATGGCGCTGCGCTTCCCTGACCATCGGCCCGGTTGTGCTTTGATTCACCAGGCCGGGCAGGACGCCATACGCCATGCAGACAGCGTTGCGCGCCGCGTCCAGCGTCTCTCCGGTCATCGACTTGGACAGGTCGGGCGACAGCTGATCAGGAGACTTTCCGACATTCGGATTCATGCCCGCCGCGGTCGCTTGGGCTACGCCCTCGATCACCAGCGATGACCCGCGCCTGCCACGGAAGGCCGCGCGCATCGTTTCCATGTCATCGGCAGAGCCTTCCGGCAATGGCACAATCAAGCTGCCAAGCGGGGCATCCCGGTAAACATCGCGCAAGGCGGTCTCCACTTCGTTCAGAAGGGAAGCCGTCAGCGGTGCGCGACGAAGGGGTGAGGTGCCCGCCCATGGCGTCACAGGATCGGACCCAATCCGAAGATGCAGCACCTCTGCCGCCAGCACGGTTTCCGACCTGGCCCCACCTGCCTCTGGCAAGTTCAACCGATAGGCGCGCGGCTGGCCGTCGCGGGTAGACACGTCCCAATCTGATGCTGCGATCAGGCGATTGCCAGTAATCCGAAAGACCGCCTCGCCCCGCAAGGCCGCAGCTCGGGCAATCAGCGCCATCGTGCGCCGGTCAAGCAGACCAGTGCCCTGCACATCGGCCAAGGCAAAGGCCCCTTCCCAAAGGGTCACACAGGCTTGGACGGTCGCGGTCAGCTCCCCGACTCCTGTCGCCCCTATGACGTAGCTTGACCGCGCGGCGATGACAGCGGCGGTATAGCCCGCTCCGCTGGACCGTGTTTCGGGGGCGCGGAAGCGGTTCAATATCCAGTTGATCATCAGCGCCACCTATTCGCGTAAATCATGTTGACCTGCCGCACCAGCGAGCTGCTGGCCCAGCTGCGCGCTTCGATCTGCGCTTGCGGATAGGCGGGCACGGTAACGGCAGAGAGTTCGAAAAGCGCCGCCCGCGTGATGGTCCGAAGCAGGCCGTCCCCGCGCCGCTCGATCCGCTCTCCGCCCGGCTGGACTTGGAAGCCCGGTGACAGACCCCGGATCAGTCCGGCGGAATGCGCTGCAAGGAAGTCCCTGGCCCAGCTGGTGCCGCCGTCAATCCGCGCTTCAAGGACAAGCGCCGTGTCCGTGTCGCGCAGCGTCAGGGTGCCTGCCGCCCGTGAGGCGAGAGGCTTTTCATAGTCGTGACCGGAAAGCAGGTGGATATCCTCGCCTGCCTCAATCCGTTCGGCGAAAGCCCGCGCGGCGATGACTTCCCGCCGTCCAGGTGCAAGCTCGGTTTCCGCGCCATAAGGGAACGTCGCCCGAAGGCGGGCTTCCCCGCCCTCGCTGCGAAGCTCTAGCCCGCCGAGAGACGCCCCCCAGAGCATTACGCGCCCGCCAGCTCTAGTCCGGTCAGAACCTCAAGCTGCGCGCCGCGCGCAACCGTCACGTCTGCCGTGGTCAGGGCGGTAAGCCGCAAGCCGCCGCTTTGGGCATCGCTGAACGGATCCCTGATCAGGTCCACCGCGCCCCAGATGCCCACGAAGATCGGCGCGACGCCACCCGCCGCCGTGGTCAGAAGCGCAGAGACAGCGGAAGGCGATCCCGCTGGGGCGGCAAGGCCATTCGTCGTCATGGCGATGTTTTCGCCCGTGATGATCCGCAACAGGCGGTCCCATTCGGAAAGGTCTGGCAGTGCCGATGCCTGATCATCCATGTAGTTCCAGGCCTCGGGGCGAACCATCAACCGAACCGCGCCGGGACCGCTGGCAGCATTGGCCACAAGAAAGCGGGTGACGGCCGCACGGAAGACTGCGGCCGTAATTTCAGCATCAACCGCCGTGCTGGTGATGCCGTAGGTAGCCGCGCCGGGGATGACGCCAAGCGGCTGACCATCGGCCCCGGTGCCCCGGAAAACGGCCTTGTCGAGTTCAGCTTGCATCGTGCCGGTCATATCGCGGCGGATAGTCTGCTCAAGAGCCTCACCAGACTGCAACATGGCCTTGCGGCTGATCCGCATATGGATACCCAAGTTGTGCTCGGGTTTGAGTGCCTTGTCAGTGGTTGCGTAGACGGTCGGCCCGCCGACATTGCCCAGCTCGGTTGCCGCCCACCCTGCCGTCACTGCCGAAGTTGTGACCGGCCATTCAACGGCGCCACTGTCAACGCTGATCAGCTGCGCTCCCATCTGCGCCGCGACCGAACCGGGGAAAAGCCGATCAATGGTCGGGCGGGTCTGAATCGGGTCAGGGGTGCCGCTTGCGACGGTCTCACCGGCCCGTTGCTCCAAAGCCATCAGGGGCACGGGAATACCCTTGTAGCCGCCCGAACGGCGAAGCTCTTGGACCACCTCTGCCGTGCGGCCCGAAAGCTCGCGCCCCTCATTCAGAGCGCCGATCACCTGGCGCACTTCGAAGGATGCCACCAGGTCAGCCCATTCGCGCCCAGACCGGGTTTCCAGTTCGGCCCCGGCCTCACGGCGCTCGCCATCCTCGGCAATCAGCGCCGCGCGATAGCGGGTTTCGTTCGTGCGGTATTCCCCGTCCAGGGCGTCCATGGACCGGGTTTCTTCCTCGGTCGGCTTATCCTTCCCGGCCAAGGTAGAGAGTTGTTGGCGGATTTCGCTTTGCCGCCGTGCGATCTTCACAGAGTCGAGCATGTCATTCTCCCATGCACAGTTTCGGTTTTCTGCCTTTGCCGGTCAGGGCATCGACAGCGTTCCGCCAGTCGCGGCGGTCATCGGGCAGCGGCTTGTGGCCGCATTCGATTCGGGTCTTTT
>JAKQLM010000046.1 GCA_029567145.1 Pseudomonadota bacterium | reverse complement strand
TCAACGGGTTTGACACCGTCAAGGCGATAGCCGTTCTCGTCCGTCAGGCCTTCGCGCTGCGACAGGACCATGCCGATCGAGTCCTTCTTCTTCGACACCATCTTGCCAAGGCCCATGTTCAGCGCGGTCGACTGCCCGTTCAACTCGCCCCCCGCGACATGCCCCTTCTCGATCCGCATGACGCCCAGCGCCTCGGTGCCATAGACGATGGGATCAAACTCCGCCCCCCGCGCCAGCATCTCGCGCAAAAGCGCGTCACCATAGCGCGTCGGAACCGCGATCTCGAACGCCAGCTCACCCGAGAAACTGATCCGGAACAACCGCGCCCGCAGCCCGCCGCAAACGGTGATGCTGCCCGCCCCCATGTACGGAAATGCCGCGTCGCTGATGTCTTGATCGACAACTTTCTCCAACAGTTTCCGTGCATTGGGACCCGCGACCGAAAACTGCGCCCAGGCTTCGGTCGTGCTGATCAGTTGCACGTCCATGTCCGGCCACAGGCACTGGCGGCAGAATTCCAGATGCCGGAAGACCGTGACCGCATTGGCCGTGGTCGTCGTCATGACGTATTCGTTCTCGCCCATCCGCGCCGTGGTTCCGTCGTCAAAGACGATCCCGTCTTCGCGCAGCATCAGGCCATAGCGGCATTTTCCCACGGCCAAGGTGCTGAAAGTATTGGCATAGACGCGGTCCAGGAACGCCCCGGCATCCGTTCCCTGGATGTCGATCTTGCCCAAAGTGGTGACGTCGCAGATGCCCACCGACTTGCGCGTCGCCAGGACCTCGCGGTCTACCGACTGCCGCCACTCCGTCTCACCGGCCTTGGGAACCCATTGCGTCCGCAACCAGTTGCCGACCTCGACAAAGGTCGCGCCCTGCTGGGTTGCCCAGTGGTGCGACGGGGTCAGACGAAAGGGCTTGAACTCCCTGCCCCGCGACCGCCCCGCCAACGCCCCCAGCGCGACCGGAGTGTAGGGCGGGCGGTAGATCGTCGTCCCGGTTTCAGGGATCGAGCGCCCCGTCAGGTCCGCCATGATCGCAAGGCCGATGACGTTCCCGGTCTTGCCCTGGTCTGTCGCCATGCCCAGCGTCGTATAGCGCTTCATATGCTCGACGGAGGTGAAGTTCTCTTGCTGCGCCAGCTTGATGTCCTTGACGGTCACGTCATTCTGCTGGTCAACCCAGGCCCGCCCCTTGCCATGGGCGACATACCACAGCGCAGAGATCTTGACCGGAGCATCCTCGGCCTCGGGCAGGTCCGCAGAATTGGTCAGGCCCATCGCCGCCAGTGCCGCATCCCGGCCGGTCTGCAAAGCGGCATGGGTCGAGAAGGTGCCCGCTGCGGCCCCGGCGACAGTCAGCCCCGGCGGGCCATCCGCCCCGGGCACAAAGGCCGCAAGGGCCGGATCATAGACAGGGCGCGCACGATGATGCGAATGAATGTTCACATTCGGGTTCCAGCCCCCGGAAACACCCAGCGCATCTACGCCAATCTTCCGTATCCGCCCTTTGCCATCGCGCACCGTGATTGCTGTCAGGCCCAGTCGGCCCGAACTGTCGATCACCTCTTCGCCCTTGCGGCTGTCAATGACCGCAACGACGTCGATCCCCTTTGCCGTCAGATCGGCGGCGGTGCGCAAGCCGTCGTCGTTGTTGGTGAAGACCGCAACCCGCTGGCCGACCGCGACCCCCCAGCGATTGGCATAGGCGCGCAAGGCCCCTGCCAGCATGATGCCGGGCCGGTCGTTGTTCTCAAACGCAATAGGCCGCTCGGTCGCGCCGCCGCACAGGATCGCGCGTTGCGAATAGATCCGCCACAGCACCTGCCGCGGCTTGCCTTGCGCGGGCATAGCCAGATGGTCCGATACCCTTTCGACCGCGCCATAAATGCCGTGGTCAAAGGCGCCGATCACCGTGGTCCGGGTCATCAGGCGCACGCTGGGCAGGGCCGCAAGTTCGGCCACGGCGGCACTTACCCAGTCAGCCCCCGAGGTCCCGCCGATTGCAAGGTTCTCGGCATTCAACCGGCCGCCAAAACGGAAATCCTCGTCCGCAAGGATCACCCGTTTGCCCGCCCGACCAGCGGTCAGCGCCGCCATCAAGCCCGCCGGGCCCGCCCCGATGACCAGAAGATCACAGTGCAGGAACCCCTTGTCATAGGCATCCGGGTCTTCGTCCCTGGTCACCGAACCAAGACCGGCCGCACGGCGGATGATCGGCTCATAAACCTTTTCCCAGAAGGACTTGGGCCACATGAAGGTCTTGTAATAGAACCCGGCTGCAAAGAAGGTCGACAGCTTGTCGTTGATCCCCATGGCGTCGAAACGAAGGCTGGGCCAACGGTTCTGGCTGTTGGCCTGAAGGCCGTCGAACAGTTCGGCCACCGTGGCCCGCGTGTTCGGTTCCTGTCGCCCGCCGGACCGCAGCTCGACCAGGGCGTTTGGCTCTTCCGAGCCCGCGCTCAGGGGGCCACGGGGGCGATGGTACTTGAAGCTGCGACCCATCAGCCGAACGCCGTTGGCAAGCAGCGCCGAGGCCAGCGTGTCGCCGGGATGGCCCGTGTAGGGCAACCCGTCGAAGGTGAAGCGGAGCGTCCTGGTGCGGTCGACCTGGCCGCCCCCAAGCTTGGCGTCGATGCGATGCGTCTGGCTCATTTCGTGCGCCCCTGCTTGCGCGCAACGTCCCGCGCCAGTTCGACCCGTGTGATCTCGTGCGTCACCGTGTTCCGCGTCACGACCAGCCAGGAACGGTCGCCCTGTTCGTGGTACCAGAGTTCCCGGTGTTCGCCTGCCGGGTTGGTCCGGTTGTAGGCATAGTCGTGAAACGCCTCGAGCCCAGCAGTCATGCCGTCGGGCCGGTCGATCAGGCTGGCGTCGCCCAGATAGACGAATTCCTGCGAATCGCGGGGACCGAGGATCGGATGGTGAATGATCATTCGCTTATTCCGTCAATGCAGGTTCGGCTGGGCGCCCTGGCCCTTTTCGTCGATCATCAGCCCCTTCAGGAACCGGTCGAACCGGTAGGCCTTTGCCGTTTCATGTGAACGGTCGTTCGCCAACAGATGCGCAAAACACCAGCCGCTGGCCGGCGTCGCCTTGAAGCCGCCGTAACACCAGCCACCGTTGAAGTAGAGTCCTTCGACTTGGGTCTTGTCGATGATCGGCGAGCCGTCCATCGACATGTCCATGATCCCGCCCCAGGACCGCAGCAGTCTGACGCGTCCGATGGCAGGCATCAGCGCCATGCCACCTTCGGCCACGTCCTCGATCACCGGCAGGTTGCCGCGTTGGGCGTAGGAGTTGTAGCCGTCGATGTCGCCCCCGAAGACTAGGCCGCCCTTGTCGGACTGGCTGACATAGAAATGCCCGGCGCCGAAGGTCATCACGCCATCGATCAACGGCTTCAGTCCTTCGGAAACAAAGGCTTGCAGGACATGCGATTCAATGGGCAGCCGCATTCCGGCATGGGCCATCACCTTGGACGAAGACCCGGCCACCGCGACGCCGACCTTCTTTGCGCCGATGTAGCCACGCGTGGTTTCAACCCCTAGAATGCGGCCGTTCTCGATCCGCATTCCGGTCACTTCGCAGTTCTGGATCAGATCGACCCCCCGCAGATCAGCCCCCCGGGCATAGCCCCAGGCGACCGCGTCATGCCGCACCGTGCCGCCCCGGCGCTGCATCAGCGCCCCCTTGATCGGGAAGCGGGCGTTGTCGAAGTTCAGCCAGGGATACATGGCGCGGACCTGCTCTCGCGTCAGCAGTTCCGCGTCCGCGCCGTTCAGGATCATCGCATTGCCGCGCCGGGTGGCCGCATCGCGCTGCGCGTCGGTGTGGATCAGGTTGATGATCCCGCGCTGGCTGACCATGGCATTGTAGTTGAAGTCCTGCTCCAACCCCTCCCACAGCTTCAGCGAGAATTCGTAGAACGGTTCGTTGCCGTCCAGCAGGTAGTTCGACCGGATGATCGTGGTGTTCCGGCCCACGTTGCCGCCGCCAAGGTAGCCCTTTTCAAGCACCGCGATCCGGGCCTGGCCGAATTCCTTGGCAAGGTAATAGGCCGTGGCAAGCCCGTGGCCGCCGCCGCCGATGATGATGATGTCATAGTCGGCCTGAGGGGTGGGGTCGCGCCAGACCGGTTTCCAACCCTTGTGGCCCGTCAAAGCCTCGGCAATGACCCGAAATCCGGAATAGCGCACGCCCGACCTCCTGTTTGCCCTGTTCTAGGGCCGACCGGGCGCGGAAAGGCGTCTGTTTTCGCCATTGGTTGGGCCGTTTCGGCCAAACCGGGCGTGACTGCTACTGGGTCAGGTCCGGGACGGAAAAGGGGGTCCAGGCAGTCACGGCATCGGCGACCTGATCTTTGGCGACGCTGGCCAGGATCAGGATCGTGACGGCGGCAAGCAGGGTCTGCATTTTGGACCTCGGGCGTTTGTTCACGTCCCGTTCTGCCCGATTCTGCTTTCCAGCCGGTTAACCATGCGCCCGCCGCGGGGTTTGCACTTTGGCCAGGTATGGCCATCGTCCTGGACAGTCGGTAGGGCCTATCGTCCAGGGTACTCGCCTTGAAAACGACCGGGCAGAGCGCCTCCGCCGCCGGGTCTCCTTCGTTTCAGGTCCGGGTCCCGATCAGACGGCGACCAATAGCGTTGCCGCCGCGATCCACACCATCGAAACCCGGTCGTGGTTTTGCCCAGTCCCCGCACTTCCGTTCAGCGCAAGGGATTGCGCAGGGTCAGGGGTAGAAGGGGAAGGCCAACCAGCGTTTACGCCACCAGCGCCTCGGCTTTCTTCAGGTCGACCGACACCAGTTGCGACACCCCCTGCTCTTGCATCGTCACGCCGAACAGGCGGTCCATCCGGGCCATCGTCACCGCGTGGTGCGTGATGATCAGGAACCGGGTTTCGGTGCGGCGGGTCATCTCGTCCAGAAGGTCGCAGAAGCGGGTGACGTTGGCATCGTCCAGCGGTGCGTCCACCTCGTCCAGCACGCAGATCGGCGCGGGGTTGGCAAGGAACACACCGAAGATCAGCGCCAGCGCGGTCAGGGTCTGCTCGCCACCCGACAACAGGCTGAGCGTCGCCAGTTTCTTGCCTGGCGGCTGGCAGAGGATCTCCAGCCCCGCCTCTAGCGGGTCGTCGGATTCGACCAGCACCAGCCGTGCTTCGCCGCCGCCGAACAGGTGAGTGAAGAGGGTGGAAAAGTTTGCGTTCACCTGCTCGAAGGCGGTCAGAAGACGTTCACGCCCTTCCTTGTTCAGCCCGGCGATCCCGGCGCGCAGCTTCTTGACCGCCTCTTCCAGATCAGACTTCTCCGACGCCAGCGCGTCGTACTCCGCCTCCACCGTCTTGGCGTCCTCCTCGGCCCGCAGGTTCACCGCTCCCAAGGCTTCGCGCTGACGCTTGAGGCGGCCCACATCGGCGTCAAGGCTTTCGGCATCCGGCATCCGGTCGGGGTCGGTCCGCAGCGACGTCAAAAGTTCATCCGGCGTCCGGTCGTCCTCTTCAGCGATCCGCTCCGCCGCCAGCGCCACGCCCTCGCGCGCCGCATCCAGCCGCGCTTCGGCACGCGCACGGGCTTCCCGGGCCTCGCCGGCCAGACGCTCCGCCTCGCGTTCGGCCATCGCGGCGTCGCGCAGCGCACCCTCGGCTTCGGCCAGCGCATCGGCAGCGCGCTTTCGGCGCTCCTCGGCGTCGGAAATCGCCTCGACCAGTTCGTCGCGCTTGGCCGCGATTTCCTCGGGGGCAAGCATCGCCTCGGCCAGCTCTTCTTCGGTCTCGGCGCGGCGTTCCGTCAGTTCCTCGGTCCGGCGCGCGGCGGTCTCCAACCGGTGCTTCCAGCCCGACAGCTCTTTCGTCGCTTCCTGCCGCCGCCGAACTCGCGCCTCTCCTTCGCGCCGCACCTCGTCCTGCGCCGACCTGCGCGACATCATGGTGATGCGCGCCGCTTCGACCGTGATCTTCGCGGCTTCGACCGCGCCGCGCGCCGCGTCCAGATCGCCCAGATCAGCCACCGCCGCCTCGGCCTCTTTCAGGCGGGCACGGGCGGCCATCGCTTCGTCCTCGAACCGGCTGACCGCCAGCTTTGCCGCCTCCAGCTTACCGCCGGCAATTGACCGGTCCGCCTCGGCCCGCGCGAGGGCCCGGTTCGCCTCGGCCAGCCGGGCATCTGCCGCCCGCCGGGCGTCGCGGGCACGTTGATCCGCCGATGCGAGGTCCGCCAGCCGCGCCTGGAGCGCCTCATGAGCCTGCCGCGCGCCATCGGCCCGGGCCGCGACCTCTTCCAGATCTCGCTTGAGCTGCACCAGCCGGTTCAGCTGTTGCAGGCGCAACGCCGCAGCAGAGGGGGCATCCTCGGCCCCCGCACGAAAGCCGTCCCAGCGCCAGAGATCGCCTTCGCGGCTGACCAGGCGCTGACCGGGCCGCAACTCGGCCTGCAAGGCAAAACCCTGCTCTCGCGATACCAGGCCGATCTGCGACAGACGCCGGGCCAGGACTGCGGGCCCCTGCACTTCGGTCGCCAAAGGCACCGCGCCGGCAGGAAGCGTCTGCGGGTCGCGATAGGGTTCCAGTCGCGCCCAGCCAGAGCGCGCGCCGCCCTCGACCTCGGGGCTGCGCAGGTCATCGGCCAGCGCCGCGCCCAGTGCCTTTTCAAACCCGGGCGTTACCACCAGCTTGTCCAGCAACTGATGCCCGGCCTGCGCCTCGCGCTCGACCAGCCGCGCCAACGCTGCCACTTCGGCGCGCAAGGCCGAGGCTTCGCCTTCGGCAGACGACCGGGCCGCCCGCGCCTCGGCTTCACGACCTTGCGTTTCGGCGCGCGCGGTCTCTGCGGCCTCCAAGGCGGCTTCCGTTGCCTCGCCCTCGGCCATCGCGGCTTCGGTCGCTTCTTCCGCGGCCTCGAACGCCTCGCCCGCCGCGTCCAGCGCGCCCATGGCCCCGGCGACAGCGTCGCGCGCAAGGCTGGCCTCGCTCTCGGCCCGGTCCAGTACCGTCCGGGTGTCCGACAACATTCGTTGCGACGACTGGTGCCGGGCGGCCAGCCGGGCTGCATCTTCGGTCAGCTCGGACAGCGACGCTTCGCGCTCGCCCAGCACCGCGCCCGCGTCCCGCGCCGCCTCTACCGCTTCGGCCAGCTTTTCTTCATGGCCGTCATGGGCACGCGCCAATTGTTCGATTTCCCACTCCAGCCGGTCGATCACTTCGCCCGCGTCGCGGTTCAGGCCCGCCTCGCGCTCCATGTCGCGGCTCAGCTGTTCGATCCGGCCTTTCAGCGTGTCGATGGTCGCCAGGGCGCGGGCCTCCTGATCGACCAGCGCATCGCGTTGCAGGGCCAGCCGTTGCAGGATGGCGCTGGCAATCGCCTCTTCCTCGCGCTTGGGGGGCAACCCGTCCTCTGCCGCTTCCCGGGCCTTGCCCGCCGCACGCGAGGCCGCCTCGGCCTGGCCTTGGGCGATCAGCCGCTCGCGCAGCGCGCCTTCGGCGGCCTGCCGCGCCTCGTCCGCCTCGCGCCAGCGCCGCCAGAGAAGCATGCCTTCGGACGTCCGCAATTCCTCGGACAGCTCACGATACCGCGCCGCCTGTTTGGCCTGCCGCGTCAGCACCGACAGCTGCTGCGCCAGGGCCTCCAGCACATCGTCGACGCGCAGAAGATTTGCTTCTGTCCCCGCCAGTTTCAGCTCTGCCTCATGTCGCCGGGCGTAAAGGCCACTGATCCCCGCCGCCTCCTCCAGCACCCGCCGCCGGGCCTTGGGCTTGGCGTTGATCAGCTCCGAGATCTGCCCCTGCCGCACCAGCGCCGGGCTGTGCGACCCGGTCGAGGCGTCGGCGAACAGCATCTGCACATCGCGCGCCCGCACTTCCTTGGCGTTGCAGCGATAGGCCGATCCGGCATCGCGGGTGATCCGGCGAACGATCTCGATCTGGTCGGCATCGTTGAACCCGCTTGGGGCCAGCCGGTCGGCATTGTCCATCACCAGCGCCACTTCGGCGAAATGCCGCGCGCCCCGGGTGGCGGCACCGTTGAAGATCACATCCTCCATGCCGCCGCCGCGCATCGCACTGGGGCGGTTCTCGCCCATCACCCAGCGCAAGGCTTCCAGAAGGTTCGACTTGCCGCAGCCATTGGGACCCACAACGCCGGTCAACCCCTCATGGATCACCAGATCCGTGGGGTCGACAAAGCTTTTGAATCCGTTCAGCCGCAGCTTGGTCAGGCGCACCGATACCTCACGAGTCGCACGCGCCAATGTTCCCGCCCCAGACCGCCAGAGTCAACCAACGCCCCCAGCATCTCGCAAGTCATGCGCTCTTATCCCCAACATCTTGCGGGCACTATCTTCCTCTCTGGTCAAATATCCTCCGGGGGTCTGGGGGTGGAAAACCCCCAGCGTCCAGGCCTGCACAGCGCCCTTCGCGCGCAGCGGGGCTGGACAGAAGGTGTGCGTGCCTGCGCTCGGCTTGAAAACCGTCCCAAGCTGCGCAGCCTGCTTGCCCGTCCGACCTTGCCGTGCCAGCTTGCCGGGATGACCCCGTATCGTGCCGAAGACCGTGCCGACTGGCCCGCTTTCCTGCGGCTGATCCAGACCGCGTTCGCCGTCATGGAGGGCCGGATCGACCCGCCATCGTCGATGCACGGCCTGACCCCGGACAGCATCGCCGCGCAAGCCAGAGCGGGCGAGGTCTGGGGCATCGGCACGCCGCCGGTCGCCTGTGTCTTCCTGACGCCGCGTCCCGACGCGCTGTATGTCGGCAAGCTTGCCGTCGATGCCGCGCACCGGCGCAAGGGGCTGGGCCGCCGCCTGATCGACCTTGCCGAAACCCCGGCCCGGGCCTTGGCCCTGCCCGCCCTAGAACTGCAGACGCGGGTCGAGCTGACCGAGAACCACGCCACCTTTCGCGCCCTTGGCTTCCGTGAAATCGCCCGCACCGCCCATCCCGGCTTTGACCGCCCGACCTCGATCACCTTTCGGCGCAGCTTGGCATAAGGCCCAGGTCGCAGGGACCGCCTGAAGACGCCGGGGCTGGTCTGGCCCTTTCGCCCCCCAGCCGGGCGTGATAGCAGGCCGCCACATGACGCCGTCCCGTTCTTCCCCCAGACACCACCGCCCCGGGCTTGCCGCCGGTCACCTGTCGCGCCGCGCACGCAGGGTCGCGCCATGACGACGCCGCAGAACACCGGGCTTGGCATCTGGCTGATGATCGCGACGACGCTGGTCTTTGCCGTTCAGGACGGCATTTCGCGCCATCTTGGGTCGGCCTATCCCGTCACCATGGTGGTGATGGTCCGCTTCTGGTTCTTTGCGCTGTTCGTCATCGCCGTTGCCGCCCGTGCGCCGGGGGGCATCCGGGCGTCCGTGCGGTCGGCCGCTCCGGTCGTGCAGCTTGCCCGGGGGTTGATCCTGGTCGCGGAAATCGCCGTGATGCTGGTCGCCTTCGTCAAGTTGGGCCTGATCGAGGCGCATGCCGTCTTCACCTGCTATCCGTTGCTGGTCGCTGCGCTTTCGGGGCCGATCCTGGGGGAAAAGGTCGGCTGGCGGCGCTGGTCTGCGATCATGGTCGGGTTCGTCGGCGTGATCATCATTCTGGAGCCGGGT
>JAKQLM010000392.1 GCA_029567145.1 Pseudomonadota bacterium | reverse complement strand
GATGGTGAACGCCTCTCCGCCTCGGTCGCGCGTCACCTGCAGCGCTATTTCGACCTGCACGGCGGCCAGCTTCCGCCCCCCGGCGTCTATCAGCGCATCCTGCGCGAAGTGGAAATTCCGCTGATCGAGATCGCGCTTGATGCCACCGCCGGAAATCAGGCGAAATGCGCCGATCTTCTAGGGATCAACCGCAACACGCTGCGCAAAAAGATCACCGAACTGGACATCCGCGTCAGCCGTCGCCGCAAGTTGATGTAGCTCCGCCACAAGGTGTGTCTTTTGGGTTTCACCCCGACGCACATCAAGATATAGTGGCCAAGGGTGGGATGACCCCCGTCAAACGGGCAGAGTCGGTTGGAGCGCGCGGTTCATCGGGATATTCTGGCACGCCTGTCGCGGCTGCGTCGCCACCGCCGGGTGCAGACTGCCGTCACGCTTGGCCTTGTGTTCCTTGGCCCGCTGCTGGCGGTTTCCACCTTCCTTGCGATGGGCCCGTTCAGCCAGGATGCCGGCTCTCCGACGCTGCGGCTGATCCTGCTTGCCGACCTGATCTATGTCCTTGTCATCGCGGCGCTGGTCCTTGCCCGCGTCATCCGGCTGGTGGCCGACCGCCGGTCGCGCTCGGCCGGGTCGCGGCTGCATATGCGTCTGTCCGGCGTCTTCATGCTGATCGCGCTGGTGCCTACGGTGCTGGTCGCCGTCTTCGCGGTCCTGTCGATCAACATCGGGCTTGAGGGCTGGTTTTCCGAAAGGGTCCGCTCGGTCGTTGGTTCGTCCCTCTCTGCCGCCCAGGCCTATGAGGCGGTGCAGCGCGACGACCTTGCCGCCGATGTCGTCAACCTTGCGGGCTATCTGAACGACGCCAAGCATCAGGCCACCTTCCTGCGCGATGACCAGCTGCGACCGCTGCTGTCGCAGGCCCAGGCCGTCATCCAGCGCGGGCTGAAAGAGGCTTACCTTGTCGATGGCACGGGCGCGCTGAAGACGCGGGGCGAACGGTCCTACCTGTTCGATTTCGAACCCCTGACCGAAGAACACCTGCGCCTTGCCCGCGA
>JAKQLM010000374.1 GCA_029567145.1 Pseudomonadota bacterium | reverse complement strand
CAGCCGCCCAGTTGCCCTGCCAACCTCTGCGACAGTCATTGCGATCCGCACGGCGGCCCCGTCTTTGGCATCTACCCATGGGTGATCGGGAATGACGAAGATGAGCGAAAGTGCCAGCTTTTCCGCGACCAAATGGCTTTCCAGAACCTTTCTGTTGAAAACCTGACTGATCGAATTCGTTGAGATGAACCCGAACCGCCGCGTGCCCTTGGCTTTGCCCTTCTCTGTCGCAGGTCTCCAACTGCGCGCGAATAGTGCTGCCTTTTCCCACCAGAACATGACCAGATCGGCGCTTTGTGGCACCTTGGGGTAAGCCTGCCATAATGCTTCAACATAGCCGTCGCCCAAATCTTCGCGCAGATACTTGGCCCCGATGAACGGCGGGTTGCCCACGATGAAATCCGCCTCGGGCCAGGTCGCGGGGCGGGGCTTGGCATAGTCATAGACCTGCACGCGCGCCTGGGGGTCGGGCACTTCCTCACCCGTGACCTGGTGCAGGGTTTTCGTCTCGCCATCCCAGCGGGTCACCGGCTTGCCCTGATCGTCTGCCCTGGGCTTGCGGCTTGACCAGTCCAGCACGGCATCGCGGTTTTCGATATTCTTGAAGTCGCGCAGCACGGGTTCGGCGGGGCTGGCCTTGCCATGGGTGCGGAAGTGCCATTGCAGATAGCCGATCCACAGGACCAGCTCGGCCACCGCCGCCGCCCAGGGGTTCAGCTCGATCCCCAGAAACTGGTGCGGGTCCACGGTATGGCCCGCCAGCGAAAGTGCAACCTGATCCTCGCCCAATTCGGCCAGAAGGGCGGTCACCTCGCCCTCAAGCCGTTTCATCAGTTCAAGGGCCACATACAGGAAGTTGCCCGATCCGCAGGCCGGGTCCAGCACGCGGATTTCGCAGAGCTTGCGGTGGAAGGCGCGGACTTCGGCGCGGGCATCGTCCAGCCGGTCAAGTTCGGCCAGTTTCAGCGCGGCCCCCTGCACGGCCACCCAATCGGCGCGCAGGGGTTCCATGATCGTCGGATTGACCAGCCGCTCCACATAGGCGCGGGGGGTGTAGTGCGCGCCCAGCTTGTGCCGATCCTTGACCGACAGGGCGCGTTCCAGAAGCGTGCCGAAAATCGCCGGTTCCACTTCGCGCCAGTCGCGGGACGCGGCCTCGATCAACAGGGAGAGCTGGATTTCCGACAGGGGCAGGGCGTCGGCTTCCCTGAAAAGCCCGCCGTTGAATTTCTTGAGGTCGGTCAGAAGGACCGGGGAAAAGCCGCCGCCATTCATCGTCTCCCAGAGCGACTTGAGGGCCGGGGCGGCCCGTTCCGGGTGGCCGCGCAGTTTTTGCAGAAGGTCCGAGAAACTGCCCTTGGGGATCAGTTCCACATCCTCGGCAAACATGGTGAAAAGGCAGCGCATAAGGAAGCGGGCGGCGGCTTCGGCGGTGTGGCCCTGGGCATCAAAGGACCGGCCCAGCGCGGCCAGCCGGTCGGCAACTTCGCGAGTGACCTGGGCGCTGATTTTCGCTGGATTGAGTGAAAGAGGATCGGTCCAGATCGACCGCAGGCGGTCGCGCACCTTTTCGTCGCGAAGGTCGTCCAGGCGAATGCGGTAGCGGTTGCCGTCTGGAAACTGGGTGTAACCTTGGCCCTGTCCAGAGAAGTCGGCATAGACCTCAATGACGTGCCCCACGTCCACGATAAGCAGGAAGGGCGGCCAGCCATCATCGCGCGACACGGCGCGGGCGTAGGCATCGGCCTGCCCACGGGCGCGCAGCATGGTGTCATCCCAGCGCCGGTTGCCCCGCACGCCATGGCCCTGCCTGACCTTCGGCGGCAGGTCGGGCAAAAGTTCGGGCTGGGCCGGATCGGGTTGTGCGCCTTCAGTGCCCTGCTTGGCTTCCATGACAAAGTGCCCAGCGCGGTAAAGGTCGATCCGGCCATGCGACTTGCTGCCCGTGTGAATGAAGGTCACCGGGTGCTCAAAGCGGTAGGAATCGCGCTTGAGGTCGCCCGTGGCAGGATCGGGCCGGGGCACGCCCAGAAGGTCGGTCAGATCATGCGCGAAGGAATGGAAATTTGCGCTTTCGCTGCCCCCGGAAGGTTTCCACCGTTTGATAAACGCCTCAACGTCCAAGTCACTGCCGCTCCCATGCACGGCGGAAAGTAAGGCCGGAAAAGGCGGCGAAGGCTAGGGGTATTCTTAGGGTAAGGTCTGGCCTCATGTCGCCTTTGAAGGGGGGGGTGGTCATGTCTATGGCAATGCGGCGGGACGGACCGGCGCGGGGGCTGAAATGGTGATTTCCGCAAAATGAGGGTCACGTTTGATCCGCCTTCCACTGTGCCCAGCGCCTTCGCTGCGCCTCGGCAATGCGTGCGCGGCCTTCTGCCGTCTTTGGTCCGGTCGATCTGCCGCCGTGGAATTTGCACCGCTTGCGGCCTGGTTCGCTCTTGTTCTGGCAAGGGGTGCCCTTCCGGGTTGTCTTGGCTCCGCAGGTCACGCGAAGTCGTGCCAGGCGCTGGGCTTCCCTTTCCTTCATTCTGGAAAGCTCATGGGTAATAGCCGCCTCTAGCAGCGCATCGAGGGCGGAAGGTTGCCTTGCACCTTGACCTTGGACGGGGCAGGCAGAAGCTCTTTCAGATTCCCGGCCCAGCGCGCGGGGTTGTCGCCTGCCCGGTGGCCCGAGACTGTTGCCCATGACAGGACCGCCTCAATCCGCCCGCGAAGCCGGGACGCGGTTTCGGTTCGGTCGGTCCAGATCGGATGCAGGACTTGCAGCACGTCTTGCACGGTGATTTCTGAAACCGGCTTCTTTCCCAAGACCGGGTAGGCAAACTGCTCCAAGGTTGCGCGCCATTGGTAGCGGTGCTTTTCGTTTCGGAAGGCGTCTAGCTTTGCGTCCAGATAGAGCTTCCCCGCCTCGGCAAAGGTCAGACCCCGGCGCGCAGAAGCGGCCAGCGCAGCCCTTGCCGCCTTGCGCTCTGCCATCGGGTCAACGCCACGCTCGATCTTGTCGCGGGCCTCTCGCGCCTTGTCGCGGGCTTGTGCAAGTGTGACGGTTGGAAAGCCGCCCAGCCCTATCTCTGCCCGCCTGCCGCCCATTGCGGCGCGCAAGACCCAAGTCTTGCCACCATTGGGGGTAATCTGCATGTAAAGACCGGCGACGCCGCCGACCGGAAGCATGGAGTTTCCCTTGCCCCCGGCATGGGTAGCCCGCTTCACGTCCAGCGGCCCGAGTTCCTTGGCAATGCGTGGCAAGTCATAGCCCCCTTCTTACCCACCTAAAACTTTAGCATTAGTGGCAATGGGATGCAATGGTGTGCAACAGGTTGGTGAAAAATATCCTTATTTTTCAAAGGATATTGATGAAGGGCTTTGCCGGGATGTTACGGGATGCAATGGCGGAATGGCGGTCCTCTGCTCCACCAGACTTTCCGTTGATCATCCGGCCCGCCATCTGCCCTTTGCGGGGTGACACGGCTGAGCCGCTCTGACAGGTTGCGCTCCGATGGCCTTGGGCCGAACGGAGGGAATGTCATGTCGAAAAAGGTCTGTCTGGTCACCGGCGGTGGACGCGGGATCGGGGCTGCGGTGGCGCGGGAAATGGCGGCGCGCGGCTATGCGCTGGTGCTGATGTCGCCCTCGGAAACCTGCGAAACGCTCGCGGCCGAACTGGGCGGTGTCGCCCGCCGCGGGGTCGCGCAAAGCGCCGACGACCTGAAGGGCATCGTTGATCTTGCCCTGTCGACCCATGGCCGGATCGACGCCGTCCTGAACCACACCGGCCACCCGCCGAAGGGTGACTTGCTGGCGATCACCGACGAAAACTGGGACCTGGCCAACGACATGGTCGTGAAATCGGTCGTCCGCATGGCCCGCCTTGTCACCCCGGTGATGGAGGCGCAGGGATCAGGCTCCATCGTCAACGTCACCACCTATGCCGCGATGGAGCCGTCGCTCTGGTTCCCCGCCTCCTGCGTCTACCGCGCCGGGGTGCAGGCCTTTGCCAAGCTTTACGCCGACCGCTACGGCCCGGCGGGCATCCGGATGAACTGCCTTGCGCCGGGGTTCACCGACAGCCTGGACGTGGCGAAATACGGGGACCTTGCCGCGCTGAAGCGTATCGCGCGGGTGGACGAACAGGCCAAGGCCGCCGCGTTCCTGTTGACCGACGACTCCAGCTACGTCACCGGCCAGACCCTGATCGTCGACGGCGGCACCACCCGCAGCATCTAAGAGATGGACCTGCAAGCCACGGGGAGGCTTGCAGGTCCGGGCCGGGGCGAGGGGGTCGACCACCGGCCAGTTGCCGCGACAGGGACATCGCGGGTTCAGTTGCGCGACGGATAAATCCCGTCCAGCGCGATGATGTAATTCAAACAAAGGCTTGGCTGCATGTTGTCATGCGGCTGACCGCCCCCCGCAGGCGCAATCGACAAGGGGCTCAGCACCACGGTGACCGCCGTCTTGTCCGCATAGACCGGCGCCCGCGCCAGCATCGACCCGGCCGGACGGTCCAGGTCGCCGGGCACGTTAGCGACGCTCAGATCATGGCTGTGCGGCGGGACCTGGGCCGGTCCCAGCGTCACCCGCTCGTCGCCAAAGCGTTCGCCGGGCGACCGCGCCGTCAGCCCGGTTCCCTGGCCCGCATGGACCGGCACCCGGCCGCGCAGGTCGGGCAGGCCGAACGTGGTCACCCCGTCGCCACCGTACATCGTGCCCAAAAGCGAAAACAGCGCCGAATTCTGCGCGATCGACAGATGCTGGCCATTGCAGAACGCCCAGCCCTTGGGCTCGAAATTGCCGCCGAACAGGGTGATCGTGCCTAGGATCGGGTCCATCTCTTCCTCTGCGGCGCACCACGTCGGGCCTGACATCAGGCCCGATGTGGCCTGCGTAACCCGCCCTGCACGCCAGGTTCTGTGACAAAAGGCACCGACCCGCCCGGACCCCGCGCTATCTGGGCGGAACCGTCCACAACCCGCCATCTTGCCGCCCAGCTTTGCCCGGACAAACCATGCAAGTTGAATTCGTTAACCGGTTCCGGGGCTCGCCCGGCGTCGGTCAGCATGAAACCAACGCTGTCCCGGGGGGAATTGATGCTGCCAGACCGTCAGAAGATCGCCGTCATCGGAGGCGGGGTCGGCGCGATCACCGCCGCCTATGCCATCACCACTCTGCCGGACTGGGACCAGACTTACGACATCACGATCTATCAGCTGGGCTGGCGCTCGGGTGGCAAGGGGGCCTCGGGGCGCAATGCCGACCACGGGCAAAGGATCGAGGAGCACGGCCTGCACATCTGGGCCGGGTTCTACGAGAACGCCTTCCGCCTGATGCGCGACTGCTATGACACGATGAACGCGACAGGCCTGCGGTCGCCGGATGCACCGCTTGGCACCCTGGACAAGGCCTTCAAGGGGCTGTCCCATTTCCTTCTGGCCGAGGATATTCCCCAGCCCGACGGCAGCCCCAGCCTGCACCCCTGGCGGATCGACTTTCCCCCGAACGACGACACGCCGGGGACGGGGGGCCTGTTGCCGACGCCCTTCGCCTATTTTCAGATGCTGGTCGAAGCCATCGCCGACTTCATCGCCCGCGACCTTGCCGGGCCTGTGCCGCAGGCTGGCCACACCCTCCCGCCGCAGTTCCACGCCAGCTTCACCAGCCGTGGCCTTGCGACCACGGCACCCTCGCCCTTTCACCACCTTGCCGCCTTTGCCCGCAGCCTGACCGGCAAAGCCTTCGACCACGCCACGTTTGAGACGCACCAACTGGCCGCGCTGGCCCGGCACGCGCAGGACTGGCACCACGCCCGCGACGTGGCCGACCAGTCCGACGACGCGCGCCGCATGGGCTATCTGATCAGCCTGTCCGCGGCCTTCTTCCGGGGCTCGATCCACTCGGGCTTGTTCCGCGCCGGGTTCGATGCCATCGACAATTGGGAAATCAGCCAGTGGCTTCTGCACTACGGCGCCAGCAAGGACGCGGTCTATTCCGCGGTGTTCCGGGGCTGCTACGACTATGTCTTCGGCTATCCCGCCGGGGTGACCGATGACCGTTCGGTCGGCGCAGGGACCGCGATCCGGGGGCTCTTGCGGCTGGCCTTCACCTACAAGGGCGCGCTCTTTTACAAGATGCAGGCCGGGATGGGCGACACGATCTTTGCGCCCTACTATCAGGTGCTTAGGTCGCGGGGCGTCAAGGTCCGCTACTTCACCGCCGCCCGCGCCCTGCGGCTGGACGCCTCTGGCACCCGCATCGCCGCCATCGACATGGTGGAGCAGGCCAAGGTCATCGGCGGAGACTATCAGCCGCTTGTCGATGTCCGGGGCCTGCCCTGCTGGCCGTCGCAGCCCGACTGGTCGCAACTGCAGGACGGGGCCGCGCTGAAAGCCGCAGGCATCGACTTTGAATGCGAAAAGGACCCGCCCACCGGCACCCCCTTCCGGCTGGAGCGCGGCCGCGACTTTGACCAGGTCATCCTTGGGGCCTCGCTCGGCTCGATCCCCTATCTGGCCGAAGAGCTGATCAAAGCCTCGCCGCGCTGGCAGGCGATGGTCCGCAACGTGCCCACCGTCGCCACCCACGCCGCGCAAATCTGGCTGAGCAGGACGGCTCAGGACCTGGGCTGGAACGCCCTTGTCGCCGCCCATAACCCCGGCCCCCAGACCGACCTGAAAACCGTGATCACCAGCTTTACCGAGCCGCTGGACACCTGGGCCGACATGTCCGACCTCTTGCCGCACGAAGACTGGCCTGCCGACGGCCCGACCCAGCTTGCCTATTTCTGCAGCCCCTGCCACGACGCGGGCGTCGATCCCGACCCGTTCCAGACCAGCGTCCGCACTTGGGCCGACCGCGACCTCACCCGGATGTGGCCCGGTGCGGCCAAAGGCGGAAAGTTCGACCTGTCGCTTCTGTATGGCCCCAAGGGCCAATCCCCCGAAAAGCGCTTTGAAAACCAGTACTTCCGCCAGAACTTCTACGGGTCCGAGCGTTATGTCCTGTCCGTCCCGAACTCGGTCCAGTACCGCTTGCCGCCGGATGATACGGGCTTTGAAAACCTGGTGATTGCGGGTGACTGGACCCGCTGCGGCATCAACGCGGGCTGTGTCGAGGCGGCCACCATCTCCGGACTGGTGGCCGCGCGCGGGCTGACCGGCGAGGCCTTTGAAATCGTGGGCGAAGGCGATCTTGCCCCCGACGCAGGCCCGACCGACGCCACCCAGCTTGCCAGCCCCTTCGCCCAGACCGCGCCCTGGCCGCTGACCCCGATGTTCGGCACCGGCCAGATCGACGGCTGGTTCAGCTTTCACGCCGTAGACGCGACGGCGATCCAGTCGATCCTGCCCCCCGGCATGACCCTTGCCCCGCAGGCCCTGACCCCGGCGGGCACCCACCCGGTCGCGATCCTGGCCAACCAGCAGATCGGCGTCCGCATGTCGATCCTGCCGAAATTCCTGGGCTACCGGAATTATTACGAGGCGATCATCGCGATCAACTTCGTCCAGATCGAAGGTCACCCCGGCACCTTCAGCTACCTGCCGAACCTCTATCTCACCAACCGGGGCGCGCAGTTGGCCGGGGTCTGGATGTACGGCTACAACAAGCGGATGGGCAAGCTTGCCATGGGCAATGCCGACTATTCCGTCCGCGCGCCGGATGACACGCCGATCTGGTCCGCGCGCTACCAGCAAAAGGGCTTTGCGCGGCCCCTGTCCGACAGCCCGCAGCAGGGCCTGGTCCAGTCGATCTGCAATCAGGTCGTGGTCAGCCAGGGCAAGCTGACGAAATGGCAGTTTTCGGCCTTTGACTTCAACCTTGGCTCTGCCGCCATCGCCCCGGTTTCGGCCGAGATCGACATCTGGAATCAGGACCTTGCCGACTTGCCGCAGGGCCGCCTGACCGCCCGCCCGCTGGCCATGCCGGGCAGCCCCACCCAAGACGCTCCGGGCCTGCCCGGGGCCTTCCGCATCCGGACCAGCTGGACCCTGTCCAATCCCTTTGACAGCCGTCGGATCGCCCGACTAGAAGGCGCGAGGACCGCACTTCCGTGACGGTCCGGATCGGAAGGGGGCGCCGATGACACGGGGGGACAACGGGCCCGAAGGCGAGCGCAGGCAGGTCACGGCCGTCTTCGTCGATCTTGAAAATTTCAGCTCCATCGCCAGCGGGTCCGACGCCGAGGACCTGCACTCCTGGCTGGACGACTACTACCGCCAGACCCGCCTGCTGTTTGAAACCGGCGGGGGCGAGATCACCGAATACCTTGGCGACGGCGTCGTCGCGATCTTCGGCCTGTCGCGGGCCGATGAGCTGTCCGCCGTCCGCGCCGTCGATGCCGCCCTGCGCGCCGTGCAGTCGATCCGGCTGTCCTATCAGAACCGCGCCACCGTGCGGCTGCGGGCCGGGGTTGCCACTGGCGAAGTCGTGATCCGCACCGGCGATCTTGGCGGATTGCCGCGCCTGACCGGCACCGTGACCACGCTGGCCCAGCGGCTCCAGACCGTCGCCGCGCCGGGCACTGTCGTCATCGCCGACGACACCCGCGCGCTTTTGCGCGGCCGGTTCGAGACGCGGGCCCTGCCCGACACCGCGCTGAAGGGATTTGCCGACCCGCAGACCCTGCATGTCGTCACCGGCCGCCTGCCCGCCGGGGGCATCGACCAGCCCGAAACCTTTGTCGGCCGCGCCCGCGA
>JAKQLM010000365.1 GCA_029567145.1 Pseudomonadota bacterium | reverse complement strand
GCCGCATCGCACCGGGCAGCGGTGCATGGAAGGGCCCGCCTCAGGCCCTGATCTCGATGCGATGCGGTGGCCGTACGGGGTCAGGCGCCGCGCTTTCGCGGGGCCGTCCACGGTGCCGCAGACGGCTCATCCGCCTATCCTCACTGCGCCTGCTTGCCCTTCATGTTGCCGACAACGCCGCCGGCCACCGCGCCCACGGCGGCGCCGGTCCAGCCGCTGCCGCCCGCAATGGCGGCGATGCCGGCGCCCGCCGCGGCGCCAATGGCCGCGCCGCTCATCGTGCCTTGCTGTTCTGGGGTCATGTTGGTGCAACCGATGAGCCCGGCGGCGGCCAGGATGAGCGCAAGTCCTGTGATCTTTTTCATGATGGAGTTCCTTTACTTGTTCTGTTTCAGTCCGGGAGCGACCAATTCATACCAGATGGTTTCAACCACGGTCTGCTGCATGCGGCTGGGGTTCTTCGCGTACCAGGCGTCCACCTTGGCGATCGCACCGTCCAGTGTCTGGCCCTTCAAGCCCTTGGCGAACCGTGGAACGACCGTCTGCGATTCCGGGGGTGGGGTTCCGGCCTGATAGGCGATCTCCACCTGCAGCATGTTGGTCATGCCGACCAGGTAGGCCTTCTTGTTCTGCTCGGTAGACTTGGTCCAATGCTCGCCGGTGATCAGGGGAATGTCCTGCGCCTGGGCTGCGCCGCCGGCCAGCGCGGCCACAGTGCATGCCGCCAACAGCGTTGCGCGCCAACTGAATTTCAAAGATAGGTTCATCACCGGCTCCATCTGAGTGAATGTGAGCCCAATTCTATGGAGTGCCGCAGGGTCGCCGGATGTCGTGGTACCCGTTTTGGGCCAGGCGGTGCGCTTGATCCGACCACGGGGTCCGGTCGGTCGCAGTACCATGGCCGCGTCACAACCCAAAGGGAGAACGAAGATGGCATTGAGGGCTCATCGGTCGCTGCTGGTGGCGGCGCTTCTCAGTGGGGTTGCGTCGGCAGGTGCACAGCCGATCTCGGCCTACCGCGGGCCCTGCGATGCTTCGGCGGCGGTGGCGCTGGATGCCGATCACTTTGTTGTCGGGGAGGACGAACGCAACGCGTTGCATGTCTATCGGCGCGGGCAGGACCAGGCGGTAGGGACCGTGCCGCTGTCCAGGTTTCTTGGCACCCGCGCGGATGGCGAGTCCGACATCGAAGGGGCTGCCCTGATCGGTTCCCGGATCTACTGGATCACCTCGCATGGCCGTGACAGCCACGGAAAGTCGTTTCAGAGCCGACGCCGAATCTTCGCCACCGACATCGTGCCCGGCAGCTCGCCCACGGTCACGCCGGTCGGATCTCCCTACGCCGGGCTGTTGCGCGACATCAAGGATGCGCCCGAGCTCAAGCCTTATCGCCTGGGCAAGGCGGCGAAGCGGGCTGCCGAGGCCGAAGGCGGGTTCAACATCGAGGGCCTGGCGGCCACGCCGGACGGGCAACTGCTGATCGGCCTGCGCAATCCAGTGCCCCAGGGGCGCGCGCTGCTCATCCCGCTGCGCAATCCCGCCGGCGTGGTCCAGGGCGAGCGGGCGCGCCTGGGCTCACCGATCGAACTCGATCTGGGGCAGCGCGGCATCCGCAGCATCGATCTCGTCGGTTCCAGCTACCTCATTTCGGCCGGGCCACCGGCCGATGTCGGAACGTTCGCGGTTTACCGCTGGTCAGGCCGCACGGGGGAGGCAGCCGTAACCATCAACGGCGTCGACCTGAAGGATTTGCGACCCGAAGCACTGTTTACCATCCCGCAGACGGCCAGCGTGCAATTGCTCAGTGACGACGGCGGTCTGCAGGTCGAAGGGGTCGAATGCAAGAAACTGTCGCCCGCGCGGCAAACCTTTCGCAGCCTGACCTTCACGCCGTAGACCGTGCGCAGGCGGGCGTCGGGGTCCAGGCCCGTCATACCGACGTAGACGCGGGGCTTCCCGTGGATGTATAGCCGGGGTTGGACCGGAGAAAGCGGGCGTTGCGTTACACGTCGCGGGACTGTCAGATCCCAAATTTTTGGCCTTTTTGGGACTATCCCAGCGTCGAATGGCCATTACTTGCTATGAAGTCAGGAGTTTTCGTG
>JAKQLM010000361.1 GCA_029567145.1 Pseudomonadota bacterium | reverse complement strand
GCCATCAGGACCACGCTGCGCAAATCGTCCGCCGCCCCAGCTGCAGGCCGCAGCCGCAGCCACAAGGGAATGACGATGTGATTGGAAATCATCGTCGCCAGCGCGATGGTTTCCACGATCACCATCGACGTGGCCGACGAGAACCCGCCCAGAAAGACCAGCATCGCCAGCGCCCCCTGCCCCTCGGCCAAGGGCAGGGTCAGGACGAACATGTCGGGGTTGGCACCCGCAGGCAGCCGCTCCAGCCCCACCACGGCGATGGGGACGATGAACAGGCTCATCAGCAACAGGTACAGCGGAAAGGCCCAACTCGCGCGGGCCAGATGCCCCTCGTCGTCGTTTTCCACCACCATGACCTGAAACATCCGGGGCAGCGTAATCACCGCCATCCCCGACAGGAAGATCAACCCGACCCAGCGCCCCGGTTGCACCTGCCAGGCCGCAAGGTCCGCCGCATCGATCCGCTCGAAGATGCCGGAAATGCCCCCGGCCAGCCCCCAGACGACAAAGATCCCGACCGCGAGCAGCGCGACCAGCTTGACCACCGCCTCGACCGCAATCGCGGTGACGATGCCGTGGTGCTGCTCCTTGGCGTCCAGGTTCCGCGTGCCGAACAGGATGGTGAACAGTGCCAGCCCCGCCGCCACCCAGATCGCCGTCTGCCCGGCATCCGGCTGGATCACGTCATCGGGCGTGCTGGTGGCAAAGACCCCGAACGACAGCACCACCGACTGCAATTGCAGCGCGATATAAGGCGTCGCCGCCACCACGGCCATCACCGTGACGATCACCCCCAGCGTGTTCGACTTGCCGTAGCGCGACGAGATCAGGTCGGCGATCGACGTCACCCGGTACTGCCGCCCGATCCTGACCAGCTTGCGCAACAGCCACCACCAGCCGATGAAGACCAGCGTCGGGCCGAAATAGATCGTCAGATACTCCAGCCCCGACCGCGCCGCATAGCCGACCGCGCCGTAAAACGTCCAGGCGGTGCAATAGATTGACAGCGACAGCGTGTAGACCAGAGGAGAGCGCAACCACCCCAGCCGCCCGTGCTTTGCCCGATGTTCGACCACGAAGGCGACGGCAAAAAGAAAGATCACATACAGAAGACAGGCGGCGACCAGCAGGTTGAAATGCACGTCAGTCGTCCTCGTCGTCGCGGCCATCGCCGGACCGCAGGCCGGGGGCAAAGGCGGCGGCCAGCGCGATCAGCGCCGCCCAGACCAGAAAGAACCAGATGACATCGCCCGACCGCAACGCGACCCGCGCATCGGGCGTCCAGAACAGCGGCAGGATCAGCAACAAGAGCCCCACCACCGGCAGCAGCCGCGCCGCATCGCGCAACCGGCGGCGGCGATAGGGCGCGCGGGCCAGAAACAGCGGGCGGCGCGGGCGTCGCATCAGCCGCCCGTCATCGCCAGGACCTCGGCCAGGATTTCCGCGTTGGAAAAGGGCTTGGACATGAACCGGTCCGCCCCCGCGCGTTCCGCCATGTCCCGGTCGCGCCCGCGCGCGGTCAGCACCATCACCGGCAGGCCCGCCAGGTCCGGATCGGCCCGCAGCGCCGCCAACACCTCCAGCCCCGAGATTCCGGGCAGCATATGGTCCAGGATCACCAGGTCAGGACGGTCCTTGCGGACCAGGTCCAGCACCCCGGTCCCGTCGCCCAGATGGGTGACGCGCCAGCCGTCGCGCGTCAGAAGGAACTGGATCGCCTCGGCGATGTTCGCTTCGTCCTCGACAAGAAGCACATGGCGCTGCACCTGGGTCCCCCCGGACGAACTGACGCCGCCCTGCCCGCCACTATCGACGCAACCGCGCGCCATGTCAAAACGTGATCAGGCGGCAGGCGTCAGGATCGACGGCTCGCGTCGGGCCACGCAACCTGCGCGCGGACAGACCCGACAGCTTGACCCGATCGGCAGGACCGGCCCCTCGCCCGCATCGGGCAGGATCAGCATCGCCGCCTCGCGCAGCTCCGGTCCGCGCAGGCCCAGCGGATGCCGCAAGGTCGAGATCGCCACGATCCGGTATCTGCGCCCGGCCTGACCCGCCACCTCGACCCGGGTCTCGACCGGCTGCATGGGGCGCGACAATGCGGCATAAAGCGGCCACAACGGACAGGCCGCGCCAAAGCGGGGCAGCGGAAACCCCGGCGCGGGCTTGCGCAGCGTCAGCGTGCCCGAGCCGTCGCAGATCACCAGCCCCGCCCCCGATCCCGGCTGGAACGCGAGCCGCCGCATCGCCGACAAAGGGTCGGTGGCAAAGGTCTCGGCCAGGGCGATCGGGTCCGGCCCCAGCCGCTGCACCGCCTGGGCAAAACCGGCTTCGGGCATCGCCTGCGCCTCGACCGCGCGGCGCGCGACATCCGCCCGCGCCAGATCGCGGGCTGCCATCGCGGCAAGCCCGGCGATCTCGGGCTCCAGCCCCCCGGCCAGCTCTGCATCCGTGATCTGCCAGCCGCGCCCGCGCAGCCAGTCCTCGACCTCTTCCTGCGGGCTTGCGATGCCTTGCGCGGCCGTGTCGCCGCTGCCGTCCAGATAGGACACCAACGCCTCGGCCCCCGCCGCCAGCCGTTCGCTGTCACTGTGCAGGTTGCGATGGAAACGGTCGGCCCAGACGGGCTCCAGGTCCGGCGTTTCCGCCAGAATCGCCGCCGTCGCCCGCACTGCGGACAACGAGGACAACAGCTCGTGCAGCGATTGCGACAGGTTCGGGTCGTGCGTCATCCGGTCGTTCAGCGCCTCGACCGCACGCTCCAGCGCCTGCGCCTCGGTCCCCAAGGCCACCAACAGTCGCGCCCAGC
>JAKQLM010000357.1 GCA_029567145.1 Pseudomonadota bacterium | reverse complement strand
CCTGGGCGCGCTGTCGGGCGCCCGGGCTATGACGGTCTGGGCAAATGCAAACAATGCCTCGCGCGAGCCGTTGACCGGCAGGACCTGCCGCAGTGGGTCGACCTGCAGGCCGTAGCGTCGGTCTATCCAGGCGGCAAAACTCTCGCGCAAGGCCGGATCACCGGCGGTCGACGGATAGCTGGCCAGGCCGCTGGGCTGGCGGGTCACCGCATCGGCATAGGCCTGGGCGATGAAGGCGGGTGTTGCGTGGCGGGGCTCGCCAATGCCCAGGCTGATCGGCCGGTAGGACGGATCGGGTTGGACACCCGAGAACAGCGCCCGCAGGCGTTCGAATGGATAGGGCTGCAGCAGGCCGAGCAAAGGGTTCATGGGGCCGGATTATCCCGGTTCAGGGCCGGCCCGCGGCGCACGCGCCCGCAAGCCGGCATGGGCCATGCCGGCGCACTGCGCGGCAGACCTGGACCTGGTCAGGACTTCTTGCGCGTCGCCTTGGCCTTGGGCTTGGTGGCCGGGGTGCTGGTGGCCGACGGCTTGCTGGCGGCCGGTCCCGGGGCATCCCCGATCACCGACTTCAGGGGGCAGACCCTGAAGGCCGGACACTTCTGGCAACCGGCAACGATGGCGATCGGACAAAGGGTCATGGCTGGATTCCAGTCGTTATGGTGGCAAGGGGACGGCTGCAGTATGCACCGTGCTGGCGCAAAACAGTTCCGAAAATGGGGCTTCAGTACCGGAACCGCCCACCAGGAGGGTGGACAAACGTGTCGAAATGTGACCCAATTCAGTGCTGTAAATCAGAGGGAGTGGCACGCAGAGATACCCGATCCTGTTCACGCGTTTCTGCGCCGCCGCTGTTGAGGTTGGGCGAAAGTTTTCGATCGCCGATGCCGACAAGAATTCGTCTCCGGCCTGACGGACTGGGGAAAGTGCATAACGTCGTGGAGATAGCGATGAAAACCATCACCCCGCACCGTCGCCAGGCACTGGCGATTGCGTTGTCAGCCGCTTACGCCCTGGGTCCCCAATGGGCGTATGCCAATCCAGACGGCGCCCAGGTGGTTTCCGGTCAGGCCGCGATCCAGGCCCAGGGCAGCCAGCTGACCATTACCAACAGTGCCGGTGCGATCATCAACTGGCGCGGATTTTCGATTGGCGCCGGCGAGACGACGCGGTTCATCCAGCCATCGGCTGCCAGCGCTGTCCTGAACCGGGTGGTGGGCCCGGACATGTCGCAGCTGCTCGGGCAGCTGCAGTCCAACGGCCAGATCTATCTGATCAATCCCAACGGGATCGTCGTCGGGGGATCGGCCCGCATCGACACCAACAGCTTCATTGCATCCACGCTGGATATCGCCGACGCGGACTTTCTCGCCGGCAAGTTGCGTTTTCTGGAGCGTTCCGGCGCTGGCAGCATTCGCAATGAAGGCCTGATCACAGCGGGCCCGGGTGGCCGCATCGCGCTGATCGCGCCCAATATCGAGAACA
>JAKQLM010000347.1 GCA_029567145.1 Pseudomonadota bacterium | reverse complement strand
CCCGAAAACCTGCCGCGCCAGCGCGATCTTGGCGTGTCGCTGGAAAAGGTCGGGGACGTCAAGCTGGCCATGGGCGACATGGCAGGTGCGCAAGAGGCGCAAGAAACTGCGCTGCAGTTGCGCCAGTCGATGACCGCCGCCGATCCGACCGTGCTGCAATACAAGCGCGACGTGACCTATTCGCTGATGCGGCTGGGCGATCTTTACGTTTCGAACGGCGACTATGCCACCGCCGAACCCTATTATGCCGAAGCCGTGGCGCTGCGGGTGCAACTGGTCGGCGCGGCCCCAGAAGACGTCTACTCCACGCGGGACCTGACGATTGCGCAGACCTACCTCGCCTCGACCTATCTTGCACTGGGTCGCAACTCCGAGGCGCTGACGGCCGCGCAGGATTCGCTCGCCTCGGTCGACCGGCTGCTGCAACTGGCGCCGGATATCCCCGAACATATCCAGGACCGGCTGATCAGCCTGAACCGGCTGGGCGATGCCCAGGTGGCGCTGGGCGACAACCGGTCGGCGGCCGAAACCTTCCGCGCCATGGTGACGCAGGGCAACCTTTTGCTGGACATCAACGCCTACAATGTCGAATGGGCCGACAACGTGGCCTTGGCGCTGGAACGGCAAGGCGATGCGCTGACCGCAAATGGGGACCTGCAGGGCGCGCTGAAAAGCCATCAGGACTGCCTCGCGCTGCGGGAATGGCTGGTCGGGCAGGACACCAGCGATCCCGGCTGGTATCGCAACCTTGCGATCAGCAATGCCCGGATTGCCGCCTTGCTGCGCGACATGGGCGACTACGACACCGCCTTGCAGTTTCAGGACATCAGCCTGTCCTACATGCGTAACCTGGCGGCGGCCTTCCCGGATGACCCGTGGTTCCGCATCGACCTCGTGCGTGCGCTGGATGAACGGGCGATCCTGCTGACGGACCCCACCGCCGAGAACCAGGAGGCGCTGGCCATTCTGGAAGAGATGTATGCCGCGGGCACCTTGCCGGCCGGGTATGAGGAATGGATCGTGGGCTTTCGGCGCAATCTGGGCATGCCCACGGATTTCTGACGGCCTTGCGAAACCGACCGGGCTTGGCAACGCGCGGGCTTTGCCTGTAAGACGATGAAAACCGAAGACAGCGGCCGCAAGGCCAAGGGGCAGCGCGTTGAGCAATCCGGATAGCTTCATCGAAGAGGTCACCGAAGAGGTGCGCCGGGACCGGCTGTTCAACCTGTTCCGCAAATACGGCTGGATCGGTGCTGTGGTCGTTGTCGGCATCGTCGGCGGGGCGGCTTGGAATGAATGGTCAAAGTCTCAGGCCGCGGCGCGGGCCCAGGGGTTCGGTGACGCCCTTGTCGATGCGCTGGACCATGGCACGCCCGAAGAACGCCGCGCGGCCCTGGCCGCGGTGCCCGTGGATGGCCAGCAGGCCGCGATCCTGAACCTGATCCTCGCCTCGGACCCGGCCGAGGACAAGGCCGCGACGCTGGCGGCACTGGATGTCGTGGCGGCTGATGCCACGCTGCCCCCCGCCTACCGTGATCTTGCGACCTTGCGCCGGGTGCTGGTCGCCGGGGCTGACATGGCCCTTGCCGACCGCCGCAGCGCGCTGCAGGGCATTGCCGGTCCGGGGCGGCCGTACCGCGCACTGGCCGAAGAACACCTGGCCTATCTTCTGGTCGAAGAGGGCAAGACCGACGAGGCGATTGCCGCCATGCTGGTGCTGGTCCAGGACCAGGAAGCCTCGGGGGCGCTGCGGGCCCGGGTGTCGCAAATGGTGACGGCGCTGGGTGGCACGCTGCCCGAAGCTTCGGCAGGCTAAGCCGATGATCGCAAGGGAAGGGTCGTTTCAAGTGGCAGGCATGATGATCAGGCTGATGGCGGGTGTGGCGGGGCTGTCGCTTCTGGCGGCCTGCGGCGACCGCGAAGTGATCCTGCAGGGGGAACGCTTTCCTGTCCGGGCCGACCTTGACGCCAGTATCCCGGTCGAAGGCCAGCCCGCCCCGACCGCCCCGCCCGAGGCTGAAAACCTAAGCGCGCCAATCGCGCTGCCCGGTCAGACAAACCTTGGCGAATGGACCCATAGGGCCGGCAACGCCCGCCACCTGATGCCGCATTCCGCGCTGTCGGCCACGCCGCAGCGGGTGTGGACCGCCAGCGTCGGCGCAGGCTCCAGCCGCAAGAACCGGATTTCCGCAGCTCCCGTCGTCTCCTCGGGCCGCGTCTTCACCATGGACGCCGACGTCACGGTCACCGCGACCTCGACCGGCGGCGGGACGATCTGGTCCACCGACCTGACCGCGTCCTTCGACCGGGGCGGTGGCGTGTCGGGCGGCGGGCTTGCCGTTGGTGGTGACCGGCTGTTTGCCGCCACCACCTACGGCGAGGTTGTCGCGCTGGACGCGGCCTCGGGCGCGGTCCTGTGGCGGCAACGCGTGGATGCACCGGTCACGGGTGCGCCTGCGACGGACGGCAGCGTGGTCTATGTCAGCGGCAAGGACGGCTCGGCCTGGGCGATCGACGCGACGGACGGCAAAGTGATCTGGCAGGTTGTCGGCACGCCGGGTCTTGCGGGCTATGTCGGCACCTCGGCCCCGACCGTGGGCGACCGTGCGGTGATCTTCCCCTCGGCGGGCGGCGACCTGATGGCGGTGCTGAAGATCGGCGGCGGCACCAAGATCTGGCAGAAGTCGCTGGCGGGCAAACGGCTGGGCGCGGCCTATGCGCTGACCCCGGAGGTGACGGCCGATGCGGTGATCGAGGGCGGGGTGATCTACGCGGGCACCGGATCGGGCCGGACCGTGGCGATGTCGTCGTCGTCGGGCGAACGGATCTGGTCGGCGGACGAAGGCGCCCTGGGTCCGGTCGCGCTGGGCGGCGGATCGCTGTTCCTGGTCAGCGACCAGGCGGAACTCGTGCGTCTGGACGCGGCCACCGGCGAAGTGATCTGGTCGGTCGAGATGCCCTATTTCACCAAGGACAAGGTCAAGAAACGCAAGGGCATCTACGCCCATTACGGGCCGGTCCTGGCGGGCGGGCGGGTGATGGTCGTGTCCTCCGACGGGCTGTTGCGCGCCTTTGATCCCACCGATGGCAGCCTGACCCATACCGCCGAAATCCCCGGCGGGGCGGCGGCGCAGCCGGCCGTTGCCGGGGGCACGCTGTATGTTGTGGGCGGCAACGGGCAACTTCACGCTTTCCGCTAGGGGCTAACCCGTGTATGGCGGGCGCTTCGTCACTGCCGGACCTGAACCATGAGCTTTACCCTCGCCATCGTGGGCCGCCCCAATGTGGGCAAGTCGACCCTTTTCAACCGCCTTGTCGGGCGCAGGCTGGCGCTGGTCGATGACCAGCCCGGCGTGACGCGGGATTTGCGCGAGGGCGATGCCAAGCTGTTCGACCTGCGCTTTACCGTGATCGACACGGCTGGCCTGGAAGAGGTGACCGACAACAGCCTGCAGGGCCGGATGCGCCGCCTGACGGAACGCGCGGTGGAAATGGCCGATGCCTGCCTGTTCGTCATCGACGGGCGGGTCGGCGTGACTCCCACGGACGAGGTTTTCGCCGACATCCTGCGCAAGAAGAACGCCCGCGTGTTTCTGGCCGTGAACAAGGCCGAGGGCAAGGCAGGCGATGCCGGCGCGCTGGAAGCCTGGTCCCTGGGCCTGGGCGACCCGATCCGCATTTCCGCCGAACACGGCGAGGGGATGGATGACCTTTACACCGCGCTTCTACCCCTGGAAGGCGAATTTGCCGAGCGTGAGGCCGAGAACGCCCCCGAGGTCGACATCGACCTGACCGAGGCCGAGGCGGACCTGGATGCCGATGAAACCGCGCATCACCCGACGCCCAAAAAACCGCTGCAGATCGCGGTCATCGGCCGCCCCAACGCCGGAAAGTCCACGCTGATCAACAAGATCCTGGGGTATGACCGGCTTTTGACCGGACCCGAGGCGGGGATCACCCGCGATGCGATCTCGGTCCGCGCCGACTGGCAGGGCACGCCGATCCGCATCTTCGACACCGCAGGCATGCGCAAGAAGGCCCGGATCACCGAGAAGCTGGAAAAGCTGTCCGTCTCGGACGGGATCCGCGCCGTGCGCTTTGCCGAAGTGGTCGTCGTGTTGCTGGATGTCGAGATTCCGTTCGAAGTGCAGGACCTGCGCATCGCCGATTTTGCCGAAACCGAAGGCCGGGCGGTCGTCGTGGCGGTGAACAAGTGGGACCTGGAAGACGAAAAACAGGACAAGCTGGCCGAGCTGAAAGAGATGTTCGACCGCCTGCTGCCGCAGTTGCGCGGCGCACCCCTGGTCACCGTTTCGGCCAAGACCGGCAGGGGACTGGACCGCCTGCACGATGCGATCCGCAAGGCGCATGACGTCTGGAACCGCCGTATTCCGACCGCGCGGCTGAACACCTGGCTGGGCGCGATGACCGAGGCGCACCCGCCACCGGCCCCGGGCGGCCACCGGATCAAGCTGCGCTACATGACGCAGGCCAAGACCCGGCCGCCTGGCTTTGTCATCATGTGCTCGCGCCCTGATGAGCTGGCGGACAGCTACAAACGCTATCTTGTCAACGGCTTGCGCGACCATTTCGACATGCCAGGCACGCCGATCCGGCTGTTTTTCCGCAGCCAGTCGACGAAGAACCCGTTCAAGGACCAGAAATTCCACACGCCCAGCCGGTTGCGCAAGCACATGGACGGCAAGGCCGGGGTCAGCCCGAAGCGCTAAGGCCCCGAAGCGCTGGTGCCCCGGGCCTTGGCCAGGACCGCGCCGCCGCCAGCATCCGGGCATGGTCGGCGGTGTCCTCGTCGGCGCTGCGGTAGTCCCTGGAATGCAGCTCGATCACCGGCGCGCGGACCGACGACAGGTCGATCCCGTCGAAAAGGCCCAACTCGCCGCCATCGATGTCGCAGATGATCACCGTCGGGCGCTGCTTTTCCACCAGCGCACGGATGCCGATCTGGGGCAGCATCGCCGCACTGTCATAGGGGAAAGCCGGGTTCCAGCGACGAGGCCCAGAAATCTGGCCGCAGGCAAAAGGCACTGTCCGGCCCGTCTTCGGCCACAGCGACCCCGTTCATCACGGTCACATCGGTCGCAGCGTGCAGTCGGTGCGTCCTGCGGATCAGCGGGATCAGGCGGGGGTCGCCTCCAGGGCCGTGACGCTTTCGACACCGGCGACCGGGGCCGCACCCGTGGACAACAGCCCTACACCCGCGCTTCATAGAGGTTGCCTTGCAGCGGCGGTTCGGTCTTGAGAGAGATGATGCTTGCGACAACCGGCATCAACACGCCGCTGGAGGGGATGGCCTCGTCGCAGGACAGGGCAGCCGCGACCCTGGCCCTTTTCGACCGGGTAGGGCCTCCGGTCGAAGTGGCCTTGGTCCTTCCCGTCCGGCGTCAACCCCTGCGCAAGGCAACGACCGCCAGCATCAGCACCCCGCCTGCCGCAGCGGCGTAGGCAACCACGGCATTGTCGGGCCAGTTCGCAACGATCACCCCGGCCAGTGCCCAGACGATCGTCAGCCCATAGACCGGCATCCGGGGTTTGCGGGCCTGAACACCCAGCGCGACCAAGAGCACCAGCGCCAGCATCGCCAGGGCGGACGCGGTGTCGCCCAGGATGCCGTACCCCCCCAGCAAGATCCCGGTCGATACCGCCGTTGCCGCTGTCAGCCAGCCGGCAAAAATCGCCAGGGGCGCGGACAGCAGCCAGCGGTCGGGCTCGGTCGGGGCCAGCAGGAAGGCCGCCACCGCCGCCGCAGCCATCACCCAGATCACCCCGGCGGCCAGCTCGGGGCTGGCCCCGGCAATCGCCAGCCACACGGCCCCCAGCACGGTCGCGACGATCAGCGGTGGGCGCACCCGGCTAAAGCCAGGGTCATGCACCCGACGGGCCAGCCCGAACCCGGCGTGCAGCAGCAGCCACAGATAGATCACCCCCCAGATCGAAAAGGCATAGGGCGCGGGCTGGACGGCGGGGTCCGGGATCGCCACCGGAAACGCTCCCGGGTCATAGCCGGTGAAGGGCGGCGTGAAAAGCGGCGCGGTCACAAAGACGATCGTGGCCAGAACCAGCACAAATGCAAGGATACGGGGCATCGGGGACTCCTACAGGACGGCAAGGGGCAACCCGCCGCCGTCCAACGGGTTCCGAAAGATCAGACCAGCGTGCCGTCGGCCGTGATCCGGGTCTTGCCCTGAAGATAGGGCACCAGGGCCGCAGGCAAGGTCACCGACCCATCGGCCTGTTGCCCATTCTCCAGCACCGCGATCAGGCAGCGCCCCACGGCCAGACCCGAGCCGTTCAGCGTCGCCACGAACTCGGGCTTGCCGCCTGCCGGACGATATCGCGCATTCATCCGCCGTGCCTGGAACTGCCCGCAGGTCGAGACCGAGCTGATCTCGCGGAACGTGTTCTGCCCCGGCAGCCAGACCTCCAAGTCATGCGTCTTCTGCGCGCCGAATCCCATGTCGCCGGTGCACAGCACGATTGTGCGATAGGGCAGGTCCAGCCGCTCCAGCACGGCCTGCGCACAGGCCGTCATGCGGTTGTGTTCGTCCAGCGCGGTTTCGGGCGTGCAGATCGTCACCATCTCGACCTTCTCGAACTGGTGCTGGCGCAGCATGCCCGTCGTGTCCTTGCCCGCCGACCCGGCCTCGGACCGGAAGCAATGCGTGTGCGCGGTCAGCCGCAGGGGCAGGGCGCCCTCGTCCAGAATGTCGCCCGCGACCGAGTTGGTCAGCGTCACCTCGGACGTCGGGATCAGCCACCAGCCGTTCGTGGTCTGATAGCTGTCCTCGGCAAATTTCGGCAGCTGGTTGGTGCCGTACATCGCCTCTTCCTTGACCAGAACCGGGGTCCAGGTCTCGGCCAGCCCATGCTCGGTCGTGTGCAGGTCCAGCATGAATTGCGCCAGCGCCCGATGCACCCGCGCCACCGCGCCGCGCAAGACGACAAAGCGGCTGCCGGAAAGCTTGGCGGCCGTCTGGAAGTCAAGGCCCGCCTTAGCCGCCGGAATGTCGAAATGTTCCAAAGGCTCGAAGTCCAGCGCGCGGGGGGTGCCCCAGCGCCGGATCTCGACGTTGGCGGTTTCGTCCGGCCCTTCGGGCACCTCGTCCAAGGGCAGGTTGGCGATCCGCATCAGCGCGTCGCGCAGGCGGGCATCCTCGGCCCCGGCTTCCTCGGTCAAGCGCGCGCCCTCGGCCTTCTTTTCGGCCACCAGCGCCCGCAGGCGTTCGAACTCGGCGTCATCCCCGCGCGCCTTGGCCGCACCCACGTCCTTGGACGCCGCATTCTGCGCCGCCGCCGCCGTTTCCGCCGCAAGGATCTTGGCCCGCCGCGCCTCATCCATCGCCAAAAGCTCTGGCGACATCGCCGCAAGCCCGCGA
>JAKQLM010000318.1 GCA_029567145.1 Pseudomonadota bacterium | reverse complement strand
GACGAAATGCGCCACCAACGCGCGCAAAGGGCTCAGGCCCGGTTCCGGCGTAAGGCCGGCGCCCAGGCGCTCGATCTGGTGGTAGTACCAGCCCCCCTGCGCCTGGTCGTTCAGGGCACGCAGGGCCTTTGACGGGCTGTTGGGTCCCCAGAAGCCCCTGCCCAGCACCAGGCGGTCTTCCGGCACCGGCAGCCGATCCATCTGACCGGAAAACATCCGCGCCGGGAAGTCCGGATCCAGACAGAACGGGCGGGCCAGGCCGATCATGTCGGTGTGCCTGCCCGCCAGCGCGGCCTCCATGCCCGCGCGGGTGCGAAACCCGCCCGTGACCATGACGGGCATGCGCGCCACGGCCTTGATGGACTTGGCATATTCCAGAAACATGGCCTCGCGCTCGCGCGTGCTGTCGCGGATTTCGCTGGCCGGCTGCGGCTTGAAGAACTCAAGCTGCTCGTAGGTGCCGCCCGAGACTTCGAGCAGGTCGATGCCCGCGTCGTTCAGCCACTGCACGACCTGGATGCTTTCGTCCAGCGTGAAGCCGCCTTTGACGAAGTCGGAGGAATTCAGCTTGACGGATATCGGATAGGCCGGGCCGACCCGCGCACGCACGGCACGGATCACTTCGAGCAACAGGCGGGCCCGGTTGGCCAGTGAGCCTCCCCAGCGATCCTGCCGCCGATTGGTCCGGGGCGACAGGAACTGCGACAGCAGATAACCATGTGCCGAATGCACCTGGACGCCATCGAGGCCGGCCGCCTTGACCAGCGCGGCGGTCTGGGAAAAACGCCCGATGATGTCCTGGATGTCGGCCTCGGTCGCCGCGCGCGGCTTGCCGAAATTGCCCACCATGTCAAGCTGGACCTCGGAGGGCGCCAGCGGCGTCAGGTTGGCGAGCCGCGGGCATTGGCGGCCCGGGTGGCTGATCTGAGCCCAGAGCTGGCTGCCGCCCTCGCGCACGGTCTGCGCCCAGGCCCGCAGTTGCGCCAAGCCGCTGTCGTCTTCCAGCACCACGTTGCCGGACCGCTCGAGGTAACGCCGGTCGATCATGAGGTTGCCGCTCAGCAGGATCGCCGCCCCGCCGCGCGCCCAGGTCGAATACAGGCGCTGGTGTGCCGCCGTGGCCCGGTCGTGCGCATCAGCCAAGCCTTCGGTCATGGCTGCCTTGCAGATGCGGTTGGCGACGGTGTGGCCGCAAGGCAAGGTCAGGGGTTCTTCAATCAAGGGCAGGCTCCGGTTCTGCGGAACTACGGGTTCATGGCCAGTGTAGCGGCGACAACCGGCAGCAGGCGTGAAAGAATCCGGTCGTCGCCGCCCGGCTGGCGCGGGTGCCTGCCGAAGCATCCCGAAGTCCAAACCTGCACAAGCCGAAGGAAATGCCATGTTTCTCAAGACCAGCGACGCCGAACTGCTCGTCACATCGTATGGAGACTCCCCTCGAACGATCATCGCGCATGGCGGCTGGGTG
>JAKQLM010000310.1 GCA_029567145.1 Pseudomonadota bacterium | reverse complement strand
CTTCTGGCCGGGATCGCGCTTGCCGCGCTGGCAGGGGCCGCGACCGGGGTGCTGACCTATCTTGCCGACGACCGGCAGTTGCGCGACCTGACGTTCTGGAGCCTGGGGTCCCTGGCCGGGGCCACCTGGACGCGGCTGGGTGCCGCGCTGCCGCTGATCGGCGCGGCGCTGCTGGTGGCCCCCCGCCTGGCGCGCGGTCTGAACGCCCTAGCCCTGGGCGAGCCGCAGGCGGCGCATCTGGGCGTCGATGTGCAGCGCCTGAAGCGTCGCGCGATCTGGTCGGCGGCGGCCGCCACCGGGGCTGCCGTCGCGGTGGCCGGGGGCATCGGCTTTGTCGGCGTCGTCGTGCCGCATCTTCTGCGGCAGGCCGAAGGCCCGGACCACCGGGCGCTGATCCCGCATGCCGCGCTTCTGGGGGCGGCGTTGCTGGTCCTGGCCGACCTTGTGTCGCGCACCATCGTCGCACCAGCCGAACTGCCCATCGGGATCCTGACCGCGCTGTTCGGCGCGCCGGTCTTTCTGTGGATGCTGCTGCGCAACGGGCGCGGGGGCTGACATGCTGGACATCGTTGATCTGTCGGTCCGCCTTGGCCGGACACCCATCCTGCACGGGCTGACGTTGCAGGCCCATGCCGGGCAGGTGCTGGTGATCTGCGGCGCAAACGGCGCGGGGAAAAGCACGCTTCTGAAGGCGGTGCTGGGCGAGGCTGCCTATCACGGAACCATCCGCCTGAACGGGCAGGACCTGGCCACGGCGCGGCCCGATCAGCTTGCCGCGCGGCGCGCTGTCCTGCCGCAAGACATCGAGGTCGCCTTTGCCTTCACCCTGGGCGATATCGTCGCCATGGGCCGCGAGGCTGGCGATCTTTGGTCGGACCCCGGGATTGACGCGCTGGCGCTTGCCGCTGTCGGGTTGCAGGGCCGGGACCGCGAGGACTTTCGCACTCTGTCAGGGGGGGAACGCCAGCGCGGTCACCTGGCCCGGGCTCTGGCGCAAGTCTGGAGCCCGGTCGGCCCGGATGGTCCGCGCTGGCTGATGCTGGACGAGCCGGTCGCAAGCCTGGACCTTGGGCACCAGCTGATGATCATGCGGCTTGCGCGCCAATTTGCCGATGCGGGCGGCGGCGTGGTCGCGATCATGCACGACCTGAACCTGTCGGCGATGGTCGCCGACCGCATGGGCTTTCTGATCGACGGCAGGCTGCAGGCGCTGGGTCCGCCCGCGCAGGCGATGCGGCCCGAGGTGCTGGAGCGTGCCTATGGCTGCCACATCGCGCTGAATGCAGCGCCAAAGGCCGGTCCGTGGCTTTTGCCGCAAAGCTGCCGTCCGTTCGGTCGCTAGATCCGGGACGGCAGGTTCGCCGCCCCGGCCCCGATCCTTAGCCGCCGTTCTTGGCCAGCCAGTCCTGCATCCAGGCAATCTCGGCCTCTTGCGCGGCGATGACGCCTTCGGCCAGCTTGCGGACCTCGGGGTCTGTCCCGTGTTCCAGCACGATCTTGGCCATGTCCACCGCGCCCTGGTGGTGCGGGATCATGCCGCGGATGAAATCGACATCGGCGTTGCCGGTGAATTCGATCGCCATGCCCTCGTGCATCCGGGTGTTGGCGTCCATATAGGCCATCGAGGACGGCCCCTTGTCGCCCATCATGGCGTGGCCGTCATGGCTGGTGTCCTGCGCAAGGGCGGTCAGGCCAAGGCCAAGCGCGGACACAAGCGCAATCGCGGGGGCAATCAGCAGCAGGCGGGGACGGGTCATCGTGATCTCCTGTAAGGGGTGTGACAACGGTCTGAAGCCTTGCCACGTGGGAAGCAAACTCATTTCCGCGTGAGCCTGCACAATCGTCAGGCATTGTTGCGGTCATTGTGCGGTCAGGCGGGATGACCTGTGCAGCACGGGCCTTTTCCGCTGCTCCGGTCGCGGCTATGCTGACTTTGGGACAAAGGGGTGCGACCTGAGGGGGCGACGTGACAAGTCCGTGCAGCCATGGCCGACGCCCGGTGGTCGGCATCATCGGCAACAGCTACATGATCGGGGACCGCTATCCGGTGCATTCGGGGGGCACGATGAACAGTGCCGCCGTGGCCGATGTCGCGGGCTGTCTGCCGCTGATCATCCCGACCGATCCGCGCTATGTCTGCGTGACCGAGCTTCTGGACCTGTGTGACGGGTTCCTGCTGACCGGGGGCCGACCGAACGTCCACCCCAGCGAATACGGCGAGGAAGAGACCCCCGCCCATGGCGCGTTCGACCGGGGCCGGGATGCGGTGACGCTGCCGCTGATCCGCGCCTGCGTGGACCGGGGCCAGCCGTTTCTGGGCATCTGCCGCGGTTTCCAGGAGGTGAACGTGGCGCTGGGCGGCACGCTTCACCCCGAAATCCGCGACCTGCCGGGGCGGATGAACCACCGGATGCCGCCGGACGGCACGCTGGAAGAACAGTTCGCCCTGCGCCACACCGTCAGCTTTGCCGAAGGCGGGGTCTTTCACCGGCTGATGGGCGCGCGCGAGGTGATGACGAACACGCTGCACGGGCAAGGCATCGCGCGGGCCGGGCAGGGCATCGTGATCGACGGACAGGCCCCCGACGGCACTCCCGAGGCGATCTATGTCAAGGACGCGCCGGGGTTCACGCTGTCGGTTCAGTGGCACCCGGAATGGAACGCCGACAGCGACCCAGTCTCGCGCCCGCTGTTTCAGGCGTTCGGGGCCGCCGTCACCGATTGGACCCGGCGTGGCAGCCGGGGCGTTCGCCGGTCGGCCTAAGGCGTTTTCGCCAGGCGGCGCCCTGGAAAGTCCCCGGAAAGTCCCCGGAAAGTCTTTGACCGATCCGGCGGGACTGCTAGCCTTGCAGCCGCTGCACCAGCGGATGCTGCGGCCTTTGCAAATGGATTTCAGCATGTTCCGATTGGTGTTCGCAGCACTTTTTCTGGCAGCGACCGGCTTTGGCCTGCCCGCACAGGCCCTGGTCGACTGTCAGACGAAAGAGTTTGCCGAAAATATCGAAGTGCCCAAGTTCGTCTGCAAGGACGTGCAGACCAACGTGCTGACCGGTTTTGCCACGGATATCCGGCTGCGGTCGGTCGTGGATGCCAGGGACGCGGGCGCGGTCGATGCCGAAGCCCAGGCCTATGCCGCCGTGCAAGAGGCGCTGGTCCGGATGGCCAGGCTGGACGTGGGCCAGCCGCTGAAGCTGCAGGATGTGACCATCGTCCTGGTGGGCAGCGATGCCAAGTCCACCGGCGACACGGCCAAGGGGCAGGTCCTGGGCATCGCCGTTCCGTTCCAGGGCGATTGCATCCTGCGGCTTTATCCCACGCGGATCGCGGCCCTGGCCGAGGCGAACGGCACCGACGGCCTGGGGATGCTGCAATACACCGCAGCGCATGAGTTGTTCCATTGCGTGCAGTTCGCGACCTGGCCCGATCTCATGGCCGAATATGCCAATCACGGCTGGTGGGTGGAGGGCACGGCCGAAACAGTGGCGCAGGCCGTCTTCCCGAACATGGACGAAGCCTTTCGCTGGTCATACAATTTTGCCGACAAGTTCCGCGACACGCCCCTGACGCGGCTGACCTATCACAACGTGGTCTTCTTTTCCTGGGTCTGGGCGCAGGACCCCAAGCTGGTGGTCCAGATCATCTCGGCCATGCCGGTTGGCGGGACCGAGGCGGCGCAGCAAGCGGCGCTGGCCAGCGTGATCGCTCCGGACGAGCTGTCGCGCTTTGTGCGCGATTTCCTGGACAACAAGGTGGTGACCCCGGGCGGCACGGACCCGATGTTCGGCGAGATTCCGTTGCAGATGACCACCAACATCGGTCAAGCGACCTTCGAGGACAGCAGCACCAAGGACCTGACCGCCGCCCCCTTCACCATGTTCGCCGTCGATGTCGCCTTTTCGGGCGGGGCGTATGAGATCGACATCACCGATACGGGGCCGGTCCAGTCCCGGCATCGCGACCCGGAGGGCACCTCCTGGACCACGGGCAAGATCGCGGCGGACGGCGATTGCACCACGACGGTCACCTACCGGCTGGCCGGGATGGCGACCGGCCCGGCCAAGGTGCGCGTCGCGGCGAAGAAGGACACCAAGGGCAAGGACTGCAAGGCCTGCAGCGCCCAGGCCGTGCGCGACCAGTGCCTGATCGGGACCTGGCGGATCGACAACACCGTGCAGCGCATGTCGATCGCGGACTATGTCGCGAATGGTCGCCCGGTGGGCGTGCAGGTCGTGGGCAAGAACTTTCTGCGGCTTGTCGAGGATGGGAACAGCTACTGGGCCTACCAGAACTTTCTGATTGCCGTGCAGGACCAGAGCGTGAAATCGCCCATCGCCGGGGCGGTGATGAACGGCACCATCGACCAGGGCTGGTCTGCCGCCGACGGGACGTTGAACACCTGCTATGTCCGAAGCGATGCCACGATCAAGCTGGCCACCGAAGGCGGCAATGTCGGCGATGCGGTCAGCCTGTCGGACTATGCGACCGCCGACCAGGTCGAGAGCTACGCCTATGAGTGCAGCGCCGATGGCATCCTGCTTTTGGAAAAGCGTCTGGGCGACGATTCCTTCCTGATGAAGCTGCGCAAGATCGACTGATCAAAGCGGGCGCAACTTCAGTTTCGTGATCCGGTTTTCCCGTTTTGAAACAACGGTGAAGCGGAAGCCGTGAAAGCTGAAGACCTGGCCTTCGTTCGGGATCATCTGCGCTTCGTGGATCACCAGTCCGGCGATGGTGTTCGCCTCGTCGTCGGGCAGGCGCCAGTCCGTCGCCCGGTTCAGGTCGCGGATCGTCATCGCGCCGTCGATAAGATAGGCGCCGTCCTCGGTCCGGGTCAGGGCGGAATCCTTTTGCACCACATCGAATTCATCGGTGATCTCGCCGACGATCTCTTCCAGGATGTCTTCCAGCGTGATCAGGCCCTGCAAGGTGCCGTATTCGTCGACCACCAGCGCGAAATGGGTGCGGCGGGCCAGAAACTCGCGCATCTGTTCGTCAAGGCTGGTGGTTTCAGGGATGAAATAGGGCTTCATCGCGACCTTGACGATATCCAGCCTGTCGATCCCCTGCGGGTCCTCGCCTCGCACCAGGCGCTCCACTTCGCGCAAGAGGTCCTTGGCATGGACCACGCCCAGGATGTTGTCGTCGCTGCCACGATAGATCGGCAGCCGGGTGTGCGGCGAGGCCAGAACCCGGGTGATGATCTCGCCGGGGGGCAGGTCGGCGTCGATCATCTCGACCTGACGGCGGTGGCGCATGATCTCGTCCACCGTGCGGTGCGACAAGTCCAGTGCCCCCAAGAGCCGGTCGCGGTCGGCCTTTTCCACGGCCCCCTCGGAATGGCCAAGCGCGATTGCCCCGGCAATCTCTTCGCGCAGGGCCAGCATCTCGCCGCCCGGATTGGGGCGCACGCCGCACAGCCACAACAGGCCGCGGACCAGCGTGCGGACCAGCGACACGACGGGGGTAAAGACCAGGATCATCACCCGGATGATCGGCGCGACACGGGTGGCCACGGGTTCGGGAAAGGTGATCGCCAGCGTCTTCGGCATGACCTCGCCAAAGATCAGTACCAGCGCCGTCATCACCAGCGTCGCCAGCGCCACACCGCTGTCGCCGAACACCCGCGTCATCAGCGCCGTCGCCAGCGAGGCCGACAGGATGTTGACGATGTTGTTGCCCAGAAGCAGCGCGCCGATCATCCGTTCGCGGTCCTCGGTCACGGTCATCGCGGCCTTGGCCCCGCGAGAGCCCTTGTCGGCCTGCGCCTTCAGCTTGGCCCGGGACGACGCGGTCAGCGCGGTCTCGGACCCCGAAAAGAAGGCGGACATGACCAGAAGCGCCAGAATGGCGGCGCAGGTTAGCCAGAAGGCGGTGTCAAGCGTGTCGGTCGGCATCGGGTCCTTTTGAGTGGCTCAGGATTTGCGGGCCAAGGGGTGCCGCGTCAGCACCAGGTCCCTGAGATGGTCATCCAGCACATGCGTGTAAATCTCGGTCGTGGCGAGATCGGCGTGGCCCAGAAGCGTCTGGATCACCCGCAGATCGGCACCATGGGCCAGAAGATGCGTGGCAAAGGCGTGGCGCAGGACATGCGGCGTCACCCGGGCGGGGGACAGACCGGCCAGAACGGCGACATCCTTGACCAGGCTGTGAAAGTACTGCCGCGTCAGGTGGCCGCCCGCCCCATCCCCGGGAAAAAGCGCGCGCGACGGCGGCCGACCGGCGCTGCGGGCCGCCTCTTCGGCGGCATCGCGGGCCGCAAGCCAATCGGTCACGGCGGCGCGCGCGGGGCCGGACAGGGGCACCATGCGTTCCTTGTCGCCCTTGCCGCGCACCAGGATCATCCGGGGGTCGCCCCGGACGGCGGCGACGGGCAGGCTGACAAGTTCTGTGACCCGCAGGCCGGTGGCGTAAAGCAGTTCAAAAAGCGCGGTGTCGCGGGCCCGGTCCTGAGCCGTGCGCCCCCGGGTCCGGGCGGCGTCCAGAAGGCGCGCGACCTCGGGCTCGGACAGGGTCTTCGGCAGGCTTTGCGCGCGGCCCGGCCCGGTCAGCCGCAGCGCGGGGTTGTCCGCCCGCCAGCCTTCATCGACCGCGAACCGGAACAGTTGGCGGATCGACGACAGCCGCCGCGCCCGGGTCGCCCTGGACAGGCCCTGCGCGTCACAGTGGATCAGGTAGGCCTCAACCTGCACGCGGTCGGCGGTGGCAAAGTCCGCGCCCCGGCTTTGCAGCCAGTCGGCAAAATCCAGCAGATCGCGGCCATAGGCCAGCTGGGTGTTGCGCGCGGCCCCCAGGTCCGCCGCGCGGGCAGACAGAAAGGTCGAAATCCAGCGGCTTGCCTCGGCCCCGGGCATCGCTAGCCCCGCCGTTCCAGGATCATCAGTTCCAGCGCCGTGCGGCGGGCGACGCCGTCCAGCCCCGCGGCGCGCAGGGCGGACAGGCCTTCGGTCACGCCGCGCAGGTCGCCCTGCACCCCGCGCCCGATGCTGTCGATGGCCGACAGGATCGCCTCGCCCCTGCGGTTGGCATCCAGAAGCGCCTGCGCCTCGGCCGAGGGGGCGGGCGTGCGGTAGGCGGCGGCGATGGCGCGACCCAGGCTGTCGGGGGGCACGCGGCCATCCAGATTGCCGGTGGCAAGACCGATCAGGAAGCCCTCGGTCGCGTCCGTCGGCGTGTGCCGTTCGGCCGCCCGTGCGGCTTGCGGCGACAGAAGACCGACGCGCAGGGCGACGGCTTTCGCCTCGCCCTCCAGCGGCAGCTGCATCAGCGCGGCCCCGAACAGGACGGCAAAGGGCACTTCCAGCTCGGCCTCCTGCATCCGCGCCCAGGCTTGCGGCAAGGCCTGCGACACCCGGGCCACGTCGCCCGAGGTCAGCGCCGCGTCAAAGTCCTGGAACGCCGCGACCCGGTCCCAGACCCCACCCGAGGCGGCGGGCTGGCGTTCGGTGTAAAGCCCCAGGATCACGTTCGGCGCGATGGTCCCGGCACGGGTCAGGCGTTCGGCGGCCTCGATCTGCGCTTTCCAGCCGGCGCGAGGGTCGATCTCGGCATAGGAAAAGGCCAAGGGCAGGCCTTCGGTCGGCAGGGGTTCGCCCACGGCCTCATAGATTCGCCAGTCCAGGGGCGTGACCGGCTGCGGGGCGGGCGGCACCGGGTCGCCTTCGAACAGGTCGGGGTCCAGAAAGCGCCCCAGAAGGGCCGCCTGATCGGCACTGACCTGACCCAGCGCTTCCGAGGTGTGCAGCGTCAGCGCGGCGGTGTCCCAGTCGCCGGACCGCGCCAGGCAGAAGATGCGCGCGGGCACGGTCGGCGCCAGATGCGGCGCGTTCTGCATCGCCTCGCAGGCGCGATCCTCGGCCCCGGTCAAAAGCGCCACGTCAAACGACCGGCGAAACATCTCGGGCGTGGTGGCCCCGGCGGCGTCGATCAGTGCTGCGGCCTGCTCCAGCGCGCCAAGCGCCAGAAGTTTGTCGATGCGGACCTGAAGCAGGTCGCCGCGCCCGCCGGAATCGGACGGGGCCGCAACTTCGGCCAGAAGGATGGTCAGGAACAACTGCCGCAACGCGGGCAAATCGTCATCGGGATGCGCGACCAGCGCCGCCGCAACCTCGACCGTCAGGCCCGCCCCCCACAGATCGCGCGGCAGGCCCGAGACGGTGGTGGGGATCAGGCCCACGGCATCGGGGTTCGGCCCGTCCAGCGCGGTCGTCGTCACCGGCAGGGGCAGCGCCCCGCCCTGGTCCACGACCGGGGGTTCGTCGATGCCGACCACGACCCCACCCGATCCGGTGGGTGTGGCCACGGATTGCGACAGCCAGTCGATCGCGGACAACGGCCCGCCCGTCGCCTCTTGCCCGGCGGCGCTGCCGCAGAGGCCAAGGCCCAGAAGAACCGAGACGACACTAGTCCGCATTCAACACCACAGGCTTCTTCACCTCGCCCTGATTGGGCGCAAGGTCGGCCAGATAGGCATAGCCCGTCAGCGCAATGAACCCGAAAATCACCAGTACCACCAGTGCCTTGATGATCCGACCCATGGCATGCCCTTCCTCGAAGCCTGTCCGGGTCGTTGACCGACCCGCTGTTGTGGGGCCTGATCCGGAAAAGTGACCCGGATCGGCCCGTCTTGCACAATCTATATAGCATTCGGGCGAAGTTCACGCCATTGAGTGACGATTATTTGCCCAAGGGCAGGCTTTTGCCCGCTGGCGCGTAAAACGGGTCGGGACGTGCAGCTTAGAAAGACGGTTGTCATGGTCGGGATGATGGGCGCGGGCAAGACCGCGGTCGGCACCGCCTTGGCGCGGCAACTGGCGGTGCCCTTTCTGGATTCCGACGAGGAAATCACCCGCGCCGCCAGCCGCAGCATCGCCGAGATCTTTGAACGCGACGGCGAGCCGTTCTTTCGCGCCCGCGAATCCGAGGTGATCGGGCGGTTGTTGCGCGGCAGCCCGTGCGTGCTGTCCACCGGGGGCGGCGCGTTCCTTGCGGCAGCGAATCGGCAGATGATCCACGACGCGGGCGTGTCGGTCTGGCTGCGCGCCGACCTGGACCTTCTGTGGCAGCGGGTCCGGCACAAGACGACGCGCCCCTTGTTGCGCACGGCCAACCCGCGCGAAACCCTGCGTGAGCTTTACGCGGCGCGGCTGCCGCTCTATGCGCAGGCCGATCTGACGGTCGATTCAGGCTCGGACCTGTCGGTCGAGGACATGGCGACCCGGGTCTGCGAGGCGCTGCGCACGCGCCCGGACGTGCTGGAGGACTGACGGTGAATACGGTTGCGGTAGAGCTGGGCGCGCGGTCCTATGAGGTGCGGATCGGCAGCGGGTTGATCGCGCGCGCCGGGGCCGAAATCGCGCCCCTGTTGCGGCGCAAGCGCGTGGCGATCGTCACGGATGCGACCGTCGCGGCGCTGCATTTGCCCGCGTTGCAAACCGCGCTTGAGGCGGCGGGGATCGCCTCTGCCGCCCTGGCCCTG
>JAKQLM010000308.1 GCA_029567145.1 Pseudomonadota bacterium | reverse complement strand
CGGGTCGGCGCCGCGGCCGACGGCGACGCCGACGAGGTAGCAGGTCAGCGGGCCGGCGATGCGGGCCACCCCGTGCGCGACGTCCCGGGTCAGGTCCAGCAGCGCGTCCCGGCGGTCGGTCGGGATCAAGTCCGCGGGCAGATCCAACGCCGCACAGGCCTGGCCGATCCAGTCATCCAAGGTGCTCATCCCTCGAACGTAGCGGCCCGGCCCGGGCGCCCGGATCAGGGTCCTCCCTGACCACCCCTAGCCCGCCCCCCCACCCCTGGCCCGCCCCCCACCCCCCACCTGCTGTTGATCATGGGGAGAGTGCCGTTTTCGCGGCCGGATAACGGCACCCTTCCCATGATCAACAGCGGCTTGGGGGGCTCGGGGGCGGTGCGGGCGGGGTCAGCTCGGGCGGGGGGAGGAGTGCTCGTCGGAGTGCGGGTTGGCCCGCAGCGAGCCGGGGTGGGCTTTGGCCGAGGGGTCGTTCTTGGTCTTGATCAGGCTGGCCACGGTGGTGATGGCCAGCACGACGACGATGACCACCAGCGAGGCGTTGGTCGAGACCGTGGGCACCCTCGGCCAGATGCCGTGCGCCCAGTGCAGCACCAGCTTGACCCCGATGAAGGCCAGGATGATCGCCAGGCCGGTGGACAGGTAGACCAGCCGGTCCAGCAGTCCCTTGACCAGGAAGAACAGTGCCCGCAGGCCGAGCAGGGCGAAGGCGTTGGCGACGAAAACGATGTAGGGCTCGGCGGTCACCCCGAACACTGCCGGGATCGAGTCCAAGGCGAACAGCAGGTCCGTGCTGCCGATCGCGATCAGCACGATGAACAGCGGCGTGGCCAGCTTCTTGCCGTCGATCCGGGTGAACAACCGCCCGCCGTCGTACTCGGTGGTCACCGGGATGACCTTGCGGGTCAGCTTGACCAGACCGTTCTCCTGCACGTCCGGGTCCTGGTCGCGGTGCCGGAACAGCTGGATCGCGGTGAAGATCAACAGCAGCCCGAACAGCAGGAACATGACCGCGAACAGGTCCAGCAGGGCGGCGCCGACCACGATGAAGATGGCCCGCAGAATGAGGGCGATGATGATGCCGAAGGTCAGCACCTTGTGCTGGTGCGCCTCGGGCACCGCGAAGGTGGTCATGATGATCACGAAGACGAACAGGTTGTCGACCGACAGGCTCTTCTCGACGATGTAGCCGGCGAAGTACTGCGCCCCGAAATCCGCCCCGGCGTACCACATGAAGGCCAGGCCGAAGGCGACGGCGATCAGGATGTAGAAGACCGACCAGCCGACCGCCTCCTTGAACCCGACGGCGTGCGGCCGGGCTGCCGCGAAGATCAGATCGAAGGCCAGCAGGCCGACGATCAGCACGACGGTCACGGTCCACCACAGGACACTGAGC
>JAKQLM010000307.1 GCA_029567145.1 Pseudomonadota bacterium | reverse complement strand
GGCATAGCGCTCCATGAACCGCTCGCCGTTGGCGTTGGTCAGGTAGCCCCCTTCACCGCGCGCGCCTTCGGTGATCAGGCAACCCGAGCCATAGATGCCGGTCGGGTGGAACTGCACGAACTCCATGTCCTGCAGCGGCAGTCCGGCCCGCGCCACCATCCCGCCGCCGTCGCCGGTGCAGGTATGGGCGCTGGTGGCGCTGAAATAGGCCCGCCCGTAACCGCCCGTCGCCAGCACCACCATCTTGGCGTTGAAGACGTGCATGGTGCCGTCGTCCAGCTTCCAGGCGACCACGCCTGTGCAGGCCCCATCTGTGATCACAAGATCGATCGCGAAATATTCGATGTAGAATTCCGCGTTGTTCTTCAGCGACTGGCCGTACAGCGTATGCAGGATCGCGTGCCCGGTGCGGTCGGCGGCGGCGCAGGTGCGCTGCACCGGGGGGCCTTCGCCGAACTCGGTCGTGTGGCCGCCAAACGGGCGCTGGTAGATCTTGCCTTCCTCGGTCCTCGAAAACGGCACGCCGTAATGGTCCAGCTCGTAGACCGCCTTCGGAGCCTCACGCGCCAGGTATTCCATCGCATCGGTGTCGCCCAGCCAGTCCGACCCTTTGACGGTGTCGTACATGTGCCACTGCCAGTTGTCCGGCCCCATGTTGGCCAGGCTGGCGGCAATGCCTCCCTGAGCGGCAACCGTGTGGCTGCGGGTCGGGAACACCTTGGTCACGCAGGCGGTGCGTAACCCCTGTTCCGCCATGCCCAGCGTCGCGCGCAGGCCAGCACCCCCGGCCCCCACCACAACCACGTCATAGTCATGCACTTCATACGGATAGGCCGTCATGTCTTTTCCCTATTACAGCGCGATGCGGGCCAAGGCGAACAGCCCCGTCGCCGCCACAGCCCAAGCCAGCGCGGTCGCGCCGATGATCAGCGCCTTTCGCGTCGTGCCCTTGGCATAATCCTCGATCATCATCGCAGCGCCCATCGCAAAGTGCCGCATGCCGACCACCAGCAGCAGTCCCGTCAGGATCGCCGGGAAAGGCCGGGCAAAGGTCGCCACAACCTCGTCCCGTGCGCCGCCCAGGGCGCTGCCGAAGATGTACAGCCAGACCGGCACCAGCAGCGCCAACCCCACGGCCGACACGGTCATCGACCAGTGATGTTCCGTCCCGGTATGCGAGGCCCCCCGGCCCTCGGCCCGTTTGCGTGCTGTCAGGTAACGCATGGTCGGCCCCCTACTGAACCAGAAGAATGGTGATCGCGGTCAGCACGACTGACCCGATGATGCAGGCCCAGCCCAGCTTTTCCGCCGTGGGAATGTCCAGTCCGCGCCCAGCGTCGAACACCAGGTGCCGCAGACCGGCCAGGTAGTGATACCAGATCGCCCACAGCGAGGCGGTGAAGACCAGGTCGCCGAACCAGCTGGTCGCGACCGCATCCGCGACGGCGAAATAGCTGTCCGAGGTCGCCGCCGCCAACAGCCACCAGACCGCCAGCAAAGTGCCCACGATCAGCCCGTTGCCGGTGATCCGCGTCAGGATCGACGTGACCGAGGTCAGCTGGATGCGGTAGATCTGCAAGTGCGGCGACAAGGGGCGCGCGTGGGGGCGCACGGAAGGCGGGCGCTTTGCATCGGCCATGATCGGTCCTTACGGCTGGCGGCAGAGCGGTGCCCTGCACGGCTATCGTCAGGTCCTTGAATAGCGCGGATTTCGCGCGTGTCACGCCCCGGATTGCCGCAGATGCGAGATGTTTCCGCTATCTGCGCAAGTTTTTCGGGTTTGTGATCACGAATTTTCGGCCCGTGATCACAAATTTCCGCTATGGATCAACCGCCCATCAGCGTGGTGTCCCAGGTCAGGCTCAGCCCGAAATAGCCGTCGACATATTCCGATCCGTCGTACCAGCGCGCATCGACTGCGGTCTCTTCACCGATGTAATAGGTCGCGCCCAGGTCCCATTCCTGTTCCGAAGGCGCCGCATCCACCTCGTAGACGCCATAGTTGGCCGAGATCTCGACCGTATCGGTCACCGCGAAAGCCGCGCCGACATAGGCGTTGCCCAGTTCGGCATCCGGGTCATAGGCCAGGTCCAGCGTGGCCGACAGCTTGTCGCCGACCGGCATCCCCAGG
>JAKQLM010000305.1 GCA_029567145.1 Pseudomonadota bacterium | reverse complement strand
GACGAACCCCTGTCTGCGCTGGATGCCGCGCTGAAGGTGCGGATGCAGTCGGTGCTGAAGAACCTGCAACGCGAAACCGGGATCACCTTCGTCTACGTCACCCACAGCCAGTCCGAGGCCTTCTCGATGGCCGACCGCGTGGTGATCATGAGCCGCGGCGTGATCGAGCAGATCGGCACCCCGCAGGAAATCTACCGCACGCCGCGCACGCGCTTCGTGGCCGACTTCCTGGGGTCGTCGAACCTGTTTTCCGGCAAGGTCCGCAAGGGCGGTGCCGGGCTGGAGCTCGACTCGTCCGTCGGCCCCCTGCGCCTGTCGGACGGCGCGGTCCCCGGCCAGGCCGCGACCCTGACCGTGCTGGACACCAAGACCCACCTCAGCGTCGCAGCCCCGACCGGGGCCGTGAACGCCGTTCCAGTCAAGGTGATCGGCGAAGAATTCGTCGGCGCGACCGCCACGGTCTACCTTGAAACCGCCCATGGCCAGGAAATCCGCGTCCAGAAGGGCCATGACGAACTCGCAGGCCTGCCGCTTGGGATCGGCCAACCGTTCTACGCCTGGTGGAACCCCGAAGACGCCCATCTGGTAAGCGACAGCTAGGTCGTGCCGTCGCTCTATCCATTCTTCCAGTCGCGCCTTTCGCCCGCGACTTCCCTGTCCGATCCGATCCCCGCCATAAGCGTTTCCTGCCTGACCGGGGACGGGCTGTCTGGGGAACACCCGGACCCTCTGCCCCCCAGCCGAAAGCGGCCCCGGCTATCACTGACGCCCTGGGCAAGAACCCTCTTTCGTCGCAACGCCCGCAAGGATTGATCAACGGGCCAAGCTGACCCTCCCCCCCAGCGCGAAATCCCCCCGCCCGCGACGCCGATCCTCCCGCGCAAAAACGCCACCCCTCTGCCACCCGCAAGCTTTCGCCAAACGAGTCAAGCGCAGGCCGAAAGGGCCATCAGAAAAAACAGCACGACTGATTTCAGGGATTTAAGTGGTGCCCAGAGCCGGAATCGAACCAGCGACACGCGGATTTTCAATCCGTCCACCGGCGCGGGAAATCAACCGGTTGCGCGGCGTTTTCCTGTCAAACCCCCTACGGAAAATCAAGCACTTAAGGGGCGATTGTCAAACCG
>JAKQLM010000296.1 GCA_029567145.1 Pseudomonadota bacterium | reverse complement strand
TCAAGGTTGCCCTGACCGAACCTTTCGTCTTCGATGACCGTCTAGGTCACTGACCCGCGACCAAAGCCCCCAGTACGGCCTTGGCATTGTCACTGTCCCATTCCGCATCGCCGATCAGCCGGGCAACTTCCTGCCCTTCGGGATTGATGATCACCGTCACCGGCAGCCCCATCACATGCATCGACCGCGCAAGGTCCGACTGCGGGTCGCGCAGGATCGGCAGGGTCTTCACCCCCGCCTCCTCGAAGAACCGCCGGATCCCCTCCACCGCGTTGCGCCCGGTGGCCACCGGCACTACCGCGATCTCCGGCATCGCGGCCTGCAAACGCTCCAGCGAGGGCATCTCGCGCCGACAGGGCGCGCACCAGGTCGCCCAGAAGTTCAGGACGACCCATTTCCCCTTGTAGTCCGCCAGTGCGTGTGTCCCGTCCTCGGCATCCAGCAGCACCGCCTCGGGCACCTCGACCGGCGCGTCCAGCAGCATCAGCTTCTTCATGTCGCCGTCCCGCAGCGCCGCCACGTCCGCCGCCGCCGGATTTGCACCAAGCACCAAGGCCGTATAAAGGACGACCAGCAATTTCCGCACGTTTCCCACCCCGAAAGCCCCGCCCCAGAAAGTTCGTCCCATGTCCAACGCCCGCGATCCCAAATCCGCCAACACCATGTGGGGCGGGCGTTTCGCCGAAGGCCCGAGCGCGATCATGACGGCGATCAACGCCTCGATCGGGTTCGACCAACGGCTCTACGCCCAGGACATCGCGGGCAGCCGGGCCCATGCGGCAATGCTGGCCGCACAAGGCATCATCACTGATATGGATGCACAGGCGATTGGGGAAGGCCTCCTCGCGATCTTGTCAGAGATTGAAATGGGGACGTTCCCCTTCACCACCGACCTGGAAGACATCCATCTGAACATCGAGGCCCGCCTGACCGACCGGATCGGCGAGGCCGGCAAGCGCCTGCACACCGGGCGCAGCCGGAACGACCAGGTCGCCGTCGACTTCCGCCTCTGGGTCCGCGACCAGTGCGACCAGGCCATCGCCAGGCTGACCGGTCTGATGGATGCCTTCCTGAGCCAAGCCGAA
>JAKQLM010000285.1 GCA_029567145.1 Pseudomonadota bacterium | reverse complement strand
CGAACGTCTCAAGGATACAGGCGCGGGCGGTCATCTTGACGATGGTGCCCTTCTCTCCGCCGTCGAGTTCGACGTAGTCGCCGACGGTGGTCTGGCCTTCCAGAAGCAGGATGATGCCGGAGACGAAGTTGGCGGCGATCTGTTGCAGGCCAAGGCCGATGCCGACGCCAAGCGCACCGCCAAGCACGGCGATGGCGGTCAAGTCGATGCCCATGATCGACATGAGGAGGAGGAAAGCCGCGCCGAAGATGGCGACTTCGCTGGCCTTGATCGCCAGTTCCCGCGTGGCGGGGCGCAGATCGGGCTGCGCCTTGATGTAGCCCGCCGATTGCCGGTTCGACCAGGCCCCTAGCCAGAACAGCAGCGCCCCGGCGATGGCCCCGCGGATCAGCGACAGGACGGTGAACTGGATGTTGCCAAGGTTGACCTGTGCGGCGTCCAGCCGGGCGGTCGCATCGTCCAGAAGCCCCACCGCATGCAGCGCCATCACCGGCAGCAGCACATAACGGCCCATCAGCCGCAGGAATCCTGGCGGCAAGACCTTGCGGACCAGCTCCACCGCCGCCAGCAGCAGGAACACGCGCTTGCCGAAAGCGATCACCTCTCCCTGACCGAACGTCGCGCGGGTCAGGCCTTCGCCCACGGCGGTCAGGGCATAGGCGAGCAGCGGCAGCAGCAACGGCAGGAACAGCAGCGCAAACCGGCGTAGGCGGGCAAGGATATGCACCGCTTCGGGCTTCGGGGTCACGGTCCGCTCGATGACCGGCCCGAACCGCCGCGCCAGAGTGCGGGCGGCGACATAGGCGACGATCAGCAGGGCAATCTGCGACAGCGCAGCGGGAGAGGTCAGCCACCCCAGCGCGATCTCATACGCATCACCAACCCAACTCTTTACCTGCTCCACGGTCTAGCCCCGGTTGTGGGCGATGCGCCCGATCGTGTTCAGCAGGATCTGCGCGGCAAGGATCGTGGTGGTGCCGGTGTGGTCATAGTCGGGGGCCACTTCAACCAAATCGATCCCGACGATCCGGCCCTG
>JAKQLM010000273.1 GCA_029567145.1 Pseudomonadota bacterium | reverse complement strand
TGACCTGGCCGCCCGCGAGGGCGTGCGCGTCACTGCCTGACATGTGATCTTCACTTGCAGCGGGCAAAAACTCGCCTTAGGCGAGAGGGATCATGATTACAGAAATTCTGGTTATCCTGGCCCTGATCGTCCTGAATGGCGTTCTTGCCATGTCCGAACTGGCGATTGTCAGCGCCCGGCCCGGTCGATTGAAGTCCCTGGAAAGCAAGAGCCGGGGCGCGCGGATGGCGCTGCGACTGGCCGAACATCCGGGGCGGTTCCTGTCCACGGTGCAGATCGGGATCACGGCGGTGGGCGTCTTGTCCGGGGCGCTGTCGGGCGCGACCCTGGGGCTGCGCTTGCAGACCTGGCTGGTGGCGCAGGGCGTGGACCGGGATTGGGCCAGCACGCTGGGCGTGGGCGGGGTGGTGCTGGCGATCACCTATGTCAGCCTGATCGTGGGCGAGCTGGTGCCGAAACAGATGGCCTTGCGCAATGCCGAAGGGGTGGCGATCCGCATGGCTCCGGCGATGACGGTGTTGTCGGTGGTGGCCGCTCCGCTGGTGTGGTTTCTGGAACGGTCGGGCCGGGTGGTGCTGTGGTTGCTGGGCCAGCGCGGGACCAGCGAGAACCGGGTGACCGAGGAAGAGGTCCACGTTCTGCTGGCCGAGGCGCATGAAGGCGGCGTGCTGGAGACCGAAGAGCGCGAGATGATCAGCGGCGTGATGCGGCTGTCGGACCGGACGGCGCGGGCGCTGATGACACCCCGGCATGAGATCGACATGCTGCCCCTGGACGCGACCGGGGCCGAGGCTGTGGCCGCGATCCGCAAGGTGGCGCGGCCCCGGATGCCGGTGGCGGATGGCACTGGCGACGTGGTGGGCATCGTTCTTCTGGCCGAGGCGTTTCAAGTGGTGTCCCGGCGCGAGACGCTGGACATCAAGGCGCTCTTGCGCGAGGTGCCGGTGCTGTCGGACCAGACCGAGGCGCTGGACGTGCTGGAAATCCTGCAGAAGTCGGAACACCATCTGGCGCTGGTCTATGACGAATACGGCGACTTTGAAGGCATCATCACCAGCGGTGACGTGCTGGAGGCGATCACCGGGGCGATTGCGTCATCCGAGGCGGACGAGCCGGCCATGGTGGTGCGCGAGGATGGCAGCTGGCTGGTGGCGGGCTGGATGCCGGTGGACGAATTCTGCGACCGTCTGGGCCTGCCGCGTGCGCTGGCGGGGGACTACGACACGGTGGCGGGGCTGGTCCTGCACCAGTTGGGCCGGATTCCCGAACTGGGGGCGGCGTTCACGGTCGAGGATCACCGGTTCGAGGTGATCGACCTGGACGGGCGGCGGATCGACAAGGTGCTGGTCGCACGGCACGGCGGCTATCAGGGCTGATCCTGCCCCGACCGTCGCGGCCGATTTCTTTGAAGAAATCGTGTCGGAGCCTTTGAAGGCTCCGGTCCGGAATTTTCGAAAATTCCGGGGCCCCGGCTTACTGCAGGTAGCTCATCGGGTCGAAGCTTTCCTTCGAGGTGTTGCGGACCTCGAAATGCAGGAAGGCCGGGTCGCCCGCCGCGACCTTGCCGATGGCCTGGCCGCGCGTGACCTTGTCGCCTTTCTTGACGCTGACACTGGCGACGCCGACATACACGGTCAGCAGGTTGTTCGCGTGGCGCAGGATCACGATGCCCTTGCCGTTGGTGTCGGCGGAAATGACGGTCACTGACCCCGCCTCGGCCGCCTTGACGGTGGTCCCGGCGGCGGCGGCGATGTCGATGCCCTGGTTCGATTTCCTGTCATAGCCGCGGATCACGTTGCCCGCGACCGGCATGGTGAACTTGGACGCGGTTGCCGCCGTGGCCTGATCGCCCAGGTCGGGCGAGGGCGGGGTGGCCTTGGGCTTCGTGCCCGTCGCCTCGGTCTCTTCGTCCGGCAGGGGTTTTGCGGCGGACGGGGGCTCGGGAGTCGGGCTGCCTGCGCCGGGGGGCGTGGGCACGGGTTCGGGATCGGGCGCGGGGGCGGTGGCGATCGGGATGATCAGGGTCTGGCCTTCACGCACCGCCATGTCGGCGCCAAGCTGGTTCCAGTCCGCCAGCGCCTTGGCCGAGACGTTGTAGGTCCGCGCGATGGTGAAGGCGGTTTCGCCCCGTGCGACGCGGTGGGTCGCGGGCTGGCCTGCGGCGGGTTTCGGGGCGGCGGCGGTGGGTGTGGGACCGGCTTCGTCCAGCGCCGTGGTGGCGATCGACGTGATATCGACCGGGTTGCTGCCGGGAAGCGCGCTGGGTTGGGGTGCTGCGGACACACGGGACGGCAGCAGAAGAAGCTCACCCTCGCGCAGGGGATCGGTTTCGCGCAGCGCGTTGGTCTGGGCCAGCGCACCTGCGTTCAGGCCAAGGCGGCTGGCCATGCTGGCGACGGTGTCGCCGCGCCGGGCCTTGGCCAGCTGGTAATCGGGATAGGACAGCACGCCGTTCGCGTCGGGCGTCGGCGCGGCGGCGGTGGCCTGACGCGCGGCGGTCGAGGTGTCGCCCCCGCCCGCGCGCAGGTCCCAGTCCAGGTTGCTGGTGTTCACGCAGGCCGACAGCGCCAGCGCGCTGGCCCCCAGCACCAGGGAGATCCGCACTTTGCGCAAGGAAACCTGCATCACAACCGCCTTTACATGCCCCGCCCGGGTGCCCCCCGGGTCTGGGGCGCGACTTTACTCGGACCCCAGTCCTTCCACCAGAGGGACAAAGCGCACTGGGCGAAGTTCCTCATAGTCAAATCCGCGTGTGCTGCGGGTGACCTTGATCAGGCTTTGCACCGTATCGGACTGGCCCACGGGCAGGACCATGATCCCGCCGGGCTTCAACTGCTCCAGCAAAGGGCCGGGCGGGTCTTCGGCGGCGGCGGTCACCAGGATGCGGTCAAACGGGCCCTGGTCGGGCAGGCCGTGGCTGCCATCGGCGGTGATCGTGGTGATGTTGGAGATATCAAGCTGGCGGAACAGGTCCGACGCCTCACGCGTCAGGCGGCGGTAGCGGTCCACGGTGTAGACCCGGCGGGCCAGTTGCGCCAGGATCGCGGCCTGGTAGCCGGACCCCGTGCCGACCTCCAGCACAGTGTCGCGCGGGCTGACCTGCAGGGCCTGGGTCATCAGCCCCACGACCGAGGGCTGGCTGATCGTCTGGCCACAGGCGATGGGCAGGGGCATGTCCTCGTACGCGCGGTCGGCGAAGATGCCGCGCACGAACAGGCCGCGGTCCACCCGTTCCATCGCGGTCAGGACCCGGGTGTCGGTCACGCCGCGCGACCGGAGGGCGAAAAGAAAGCGCATCTTGCGTTCGGCAGCCACGTCGGAGGTCGGGTCGTCCTCCGGGTCCATCGTCATGCCAGCCGGACCGCGAGGTCGGACAGAAGGTCATGCGCGGTCAGGTCGGCGCGCATCGGGGTGACCGAGACGTAGCCTTGCAGGTTCACCGCCGCATCGGTGCCGGGCAGGGTGGGCGTGTGCTGCGGGCCGCCCTTGATCCAGAGGAATTTCTTGCCCGAGGGCGACAGGTGCGGCTCGACCGAGAAGGCGGTATCGCGGCGGAAGCCCTGCGCGGCGACCTTGAGGCCAAGGGTGGCGGCAGCGGGCAGGGGCGGGAAGTTGACGTTGTAGAAGATGCGATAGTCGTCCTGGGTCCACAGCCCCTTGTCCAGAAGGGCGCGCACGACGGCGGCACCGTGGACGCGGGCGGATTCGAAGGGATCGGCCAGCTTCGCATTGTCCGGCCCGAAGAACTGCGACAGGGCGATGGCGGGGACGCCTTGCAGCGCCGCCTCCATCGCGCCACCGATGGTGCCGGAGTACAGCACGTTTTCGCCCGCGTTGTTGCCCCGGTTCACGCCTGACAGGACCAGGTCGGGCTTGCCACCGTCCAGCACGTCATAGATCGCCGCCAGCACGCAGTCGGCCGGGCTGCCTTCGGCGGCAAAGCGGCGCGGTCCAAGCTCGGCGATCATCATCGGGTGGGTGTAGCTGATGCAATGGGCGACGCCGGACTGTTCGAACGCGGGGGCGACGGTCCAGACCTCGCCGCCCGGGCCGGCGATTTCGGTGGCAATCTGGGTCAGAACCTGCAGCCCCGGCGCGTTGATGCCATCGTCGTTGGTGATCAGGATGCGCATTCGGGTCCCCACTTTCCACATCCTGATTAGACGAGCGGCAGATTGCCTTCAAGGCGCGATGGCATGCGGCGGGGCGAAAGGAAATGCTTGCGCGGGCGGCAATTGCACGTTCAGATAACAGGAAGCGGGGGATGCATGGCAGACGACAACCGATCAAGGCCCGAGGCGATCCGGGTCGACGAGTTGCACAAGAGCTTTGGCTCGCATCATGTGCTGAAAGGCGTGTCGCTGACCGCCCATGAGGGGGACGTCGTGGCGATCATCGGCGGCTCGGGATCGGGCAAGTCGACGATGCTGCGCTGCATCAACTTTCTGGAGACGCCGTCGTCCGGGCAGATCACCGTTGCCGGAGAGGCTGTGGCGATGCGCGCCGATGGCAGCCCGTCGGACCGCAAGCAGATCGAACGCATCCGGCAAAGCCTGGGGATGGTGTTCCAGTCGTTCAACCTGTGGACGCACCGGACAGTGCTGGAAAACCTGATCGAAGTGCCGGTCCATGTGCTGAAATGCCCCAAGGACGAGGCCGTGGCCCGGGCGCGGAAGCTTCTGGCGCGGGTCGGGCTGGCCGAGAAGGAAGGCGCCTATCCGGCCTTCATGTCGGGCGGCCAGCAGCAACGCGCGGCGATCGCCCGCGCCTTGTGCATGGAGCCGAAGGCGATGCTGTTCGACGAGCCGACCAGTGCGCTGGACCCCGAACTGGTGGGCGAGGTGTTGCAGGTCATCAAGGCCCTGGCCGATGAGGGCCGCACGATGATCCTGGTCACGCACGAGATGAAATTCGCGCGGGAGGTCGCCAGCCACGTCATCTATCTGCACAACGGCCAGATCGAGGAGCAAGGCCCGCCCGACCAGTTGTTCGGCGCGCCGAAATCCGAACGGCTGAAACAGTTCCTGAAATCCGTCGCCTGAACAGACGGAACCAACCAACGAAGGAGACGACCATGACATTCAAAGCCCTACTCGCCGCCGCCTGCCTGATGGCAGCCCCCGCGCTGGCGCAAGAGGTCAAGATCGGCATCGCCGCCGAGGCCTATCCGCCTTTTGCCAGCCCCGACGCTGCGGGCAACTGGGTCGGCTGGGAAGTGGAGATCATCAACGCGGTCTGTGCTGCGGGCGAAATGCAGTGCGTGATCACCCCGGTCGCCTGGGACGGGATCATTCCGTCGCTGACCAGTGGCCAGATCGACGCGATCATGGCGTCGATGTCGATCACCGACGAACGGCTCCAGACCATCGACTTTTCCGACAAGTACTACAACACCCCGACCGTGATCGTGGGGGCCAAGGGCGTAGAGATGGCCCCGACCGCCGAAGGGCTGGCGGGCAAGATCATCGGCGTGCAGGCGTCCACCGTACACGCGGCCTATGTCGAAAAGTATTTCGCGGGCACGGCGGCCGAGATCAAGATCTACCAGACGCAGGACGAGGCGAACTCGGACCTGGCTGCGGGGCGGATCGACGCGACGCAGGCCGACAGCATCGCGCTGGACGCATTCCTGGCGACCGAGGCGGGCACAGCCTGCTGCGAGTCGAAGGGTGCTGTGGCCGATGACCCGGCGATCCTGGGGCTGGGCGTGGGTGCGGGCGTGCGCAAGGGCGACGACGCCTTGCGCGAAAAGATCAACGGCGCGATTGCCAAGATCATCGCGGACGGGACCTACGACAAGATCACCGCGACCTACTTCGCCTCGTCGATCTACGGCGGGTAAGCGATGCTTGCAGGGGGCGCACCTGTTTCAGGCCGCGTGCTTTCCCTTTTCCGCCTGGGCGGGAGAGGGGGACGCGGTGCTGACGGATCCGCAACCCACGGCCTTTGCCGGGTGCCCCCCGTCGCCTTTGCCCGCGGGCAAGGACAGCTGCGCGTCCGTCAGCGGTTGACGGCATCCCTGCCGGGGAAACGTGCATGATTGGCGGGCTGTTGCAATCCACGCTGGACTATCTGGCATGGTCGCCTCCCGGCTGGGGGGCGACGCTTGTTGTCGCGCTGGTAAAGTCGATCCTGATCGCGCTGGGGGCCTTTGGCCTGGGCCTGGGGATCGGGACGCTGGGGGCCTATGGCAAGCTTTACGGCGGGCCGGTGGCGCGGGATCTTCTGGCGATCTACACGACGATCGTGCGGGCGGTGCCCGAGCTGATCCTGATCCTGATCCTGTATTTCGCCTTCACCTCGTCGGTGAACAACCTGCTTCTGGCCTGGGGCTACGAGCGGATCCAGATCTCTGGCTTTGTCGCCGGGATCGTGGTCCTGGGCGTGGTGCAGGGCGCCTATGCGACCGAGGTGCTGCGCGGCGCGATCCTGTCGGTGCCGCCGGGCCAGATCGAGGCCGCGCGGGCGATGGGGATGCCGCCCTTGATGCTGGCCTGGCGCGTCACGCTGCCGCAGATGCTGGCCGCCGCCATTCCGGGGCTGGCGAACCTGTGGCTGATCGCGACCAAGGACACGGCCCTTCTGGCGGTGGTCGGCTATGCCGAGCTGACGCTGGTCACGCGGCAGGCAGCCAGCACGTCCAAGGCCTATTTCACCTTCTTCCTGGCCGCCGGGGCGATGTATCTGGCGATCTCGGTCCTGTCCACGCTGCTTTTCGGCCGGATCGAGGCCTGGGCGCGGCGCGGCCAGGTCAGGCCGGGGGGCAGCTGATGCAGGGGTTCTGGGCCCCCAGGCGGATCGTGATGGCGGGCATCGGCCTTGCGATCGTGCTGTGGTGCGTGCTGGCGCTGAACTGGAGCTGGCTGGCCAATCCGAAGTATCAGGGGCTGCTTCTGCAGGGAGTCTGGACAACGGTCTGGATCCTGGTCGTCACCATGGTGCTGGGGATGGCGCTGGCGATCCCGCTGGGGCTGGCGCAGGCGGCGGGGCCCTGGTGGCTGGCGACCCCGGCGCGGCTGTTCTGCGGGTTGATCCGGGGCACGCCGCTTTTGCTGCAGCTGTGGCTGTTGTACTACGGGCTGGGGTCGCTGTTCCCGTCGATCCCGTGGATCCGCGGCTCGGACCTGTGGCCGATCCTGCGGCAGGCCTGGCCCTATGCGGTGCTGGCGCTGTCCTTGTCGGTCGCAGGCTATGAGGGCGAGGTGATGCGCGGCGCGTTCAAGGGCGTGCCGCATGGCCAGCTGGAGGCCGCAAAGGCGATGGGGATGCCGCGCCTGACCATCTTCCGGCGCATCTGGCTGCCGCAGGCGATCTGGCGCGTGCTGCCGACCCTGGGCGGCGAGACCGTGTTGCAGATGAAGGCGACGCCGCTGGTCGCGACGATCACCGTCGTGGATATCTACGCCGTGTCATCGCGCATCCGGCAGGACACGTTCGTGGTGTACGAACCGCTTCTTCTGTTGGCGGTGGTCTACATGGCAATTGCCGGGGTGATCGTGTTCCTGTTCCGCTGGCTTGAATCCCGCGTGCCGGTAAAGACGGCCTAGCTTCGGCTTTCGGCGGGCGGGTATAGCGCGTAACATGCGGATATGTTGATAACCTTGCGTGACAATCCGGCGCTTTCCGCAGCCCTGCGCAGCACCTTGCGGCGCCTGGCCTACAGGCTTTGGCAACTGCCGCCGCTGCGCGGTCTTGCGTTGCAGCTGATCCGCGCCCATACCCGGCTGGAGGCCGCACACTGGCTTGGGCGCTGGCCCGACCGGCCAGAGGAGTTGTTCAACGACTATCTCTTGCGGCTGAAAGTCAGCACCGAGCTGGACACTCCCCTCCGCCGCCGGATCACTGACAAGGCCCTGTCGAAAGAGGTCATCGCCGAGCGTCTGGGCCCCGGTCGCGCCGTGCCAACGCTGGCGGTGCTGGACACGCCGCAAGCCGTCGCGGAGTATCGTCCGCCGGTCTATCCGGTTGCGGTCAAGCCGACACACAGCACGGCACGCCTGCTGCGGATCGGCTCCGAGGCCGAATGGATCGCGGCGGAACCGACGCTGGTCGGCTGGCTGCACCACGATTACTTTCGTCAGTCGCTGGAGCGCAACTATGCCGGGCTGGCACACCGCGTCATCGTCGAGCCCTGGCTGGACGAAGCCCTGGCGCTGGAAGGGTCGGTGCATTGCCGCGACGGCGTACCCAAGGTGGTGTCGATCGTCCAGCGCTATACAAAGGCCCGGCAGTCCTATCTGCCCGACCGAAGCCCGTTGGGGGTCAGCCTGGTGTTTCCGCTGATCGAGTTCCAGCTGGAGTCGTGGGAGTTCTTCGATCCGCTGATGGCTGACGCCGCGCGATTGGCACAGGGGTTTTCCTACCTGCGCGTCGATTTCTACACCGATTGCCACCGGATCGTCTTTGGCGAGCTGACCACGATCACCGCAGCCGGGGTCACGACATTTCACCCGGCCAATGGCGAGGAGATATTCTCCAAGGTGTTCTTCGCGTCCCCGCCTTAGGCCGTGCCCCTGATCAGGCGTCGCGCTGGGCGATCCAGTCGTGGTCGGGATCGTTCTGGAAGCGCCAGTTCCGGCGTGGCCCGGCCATGACGTTCAGGTAGTACATCTCGTACCCATAAGGCGCGCCGCAGGGGTGGTGACCCTTGGGCACCAGCGTAACGTCGTGGTTCCTGACGGCCATGGTTTCGTCCAGGCTGCCATCCTCGGTATAGACGCGCTGGATGCCGAACCCTTGGGCGGGGTTCAGCCGCATGTAATAGGTTTCCTCCAGATAGGTCATCCGGGGGAAGTCATCCTCGTCATGCCGGTGGCTGGGGTAGCTGGACCAGTTGCCGGGGGGCGTGAAGACCTCGGTCACCAGAAGGCTGTCGGCAACGTCCAGCGCCTCCATCGCGATGTTGTTGATGTAGCGGGTGTTCTGGCCCTTGCCGCGCGGGGTCAGGGTGATGCCGTCCGGCTCCAGCCGTTGCGCCGGGTGGCCGCCCTTGCCGGGGGCCTTGCAGATGCCGATGGTGCAGGGCGTGGTCGCCACCGCACGCCAGTCGCTGCCGTTCGGGACATAAAGACAATGCGGCGGGGACTTTTCGAAGACGTCCATCCGGTCGCCCATCACGCCCCAGTCCTGCCCGGCGGCATGGACCTGCGCCTTGCCTTCGACGAGGACCAGAATGACTTCCGTGTCGCCGGTGGCTTCGGCGGCGACGTCGCCCGGTTCGAGCCGGTAGAGCGTAAAGCCGACATAGCCCCAACCTGCGCTTTCGGGGGTGATGTCATGCACCTTGCCGCGCGTGCCGGTTGGTTTTCGCAGAAGATCGGCCATCGTGCTCTCCCGAA
>JAKQLM010000250.1 GCA_029567145.1 Pseudomonadota bacterium | reverse complement strand
AGTTGTTTCTGGCTGAACCAGCCAAGGATCAGGATCGGCATGATGGCCATGGCCGAGGCCGCCGAGAGTTTCGGCACCCCAGGGCCTGTTCTACGCGAAACTCTCGGCGGCCTCGGCCATGGCCATCATGCCGATCCTGATCCTTGGCTGGTTCAGCCAGAAACAACTCGTCCGCGGCCTGACCTTTGGCGCGGTTAAGTGAGGTAGACATGGGCAAGATTCAACTTCGTCAGGTCCGCAAGTCGTTCGGCGACGTGCATGTGATCCCAGGGCTGGACCTTGATATCGAGGATGGCGAGTTCGTCGTCTTCGTCGGCCCTTCGGGCTGCGGGAAGTCCACGCTGCTGCGGCTGATCGCGGGGCTGGAGGATACCACCAGCGGCGTGATCGACATCGACGGCAAGGACGCGACCAACCTGCCCCCCGCCAAGCGTGGTCTGGCGATGGTGTTCCAGTCCTACGCGCTTTATCCGCACATGACGGTCAGGAAGAACATCGCCTTCCCGCTGAAGATGGCCGGGATGGACCAGGCGGAACAGGACAAGCGCGTCGAACGTGCGGCCAAGGTCCTGAACCTGGCCAACTACCTTGACCGCCGCCCCGGCCAGCTATCGGGCGGCCAGCGCCAGCGCGTCGCCATCGGACGGGCCATCGTGCGCGAACCGGCGGCGTTCCTGTTCGATGAACCGCTCTCCAACCTTGACGCCGCGCTTCGGGTGGGCATGCGGCAGGAAATCAGCGAGCTTCACCAAAGCCTCAAGACCACGATGATCTACGTCACCCACGACCAGGTCGAAGCCATGACCATGGCCGACAAGATCGTCGTCCTGAACGCCGGGAACATCGAACAGGTCGGCTCGCCCCTTACCCTCTATCACAACCCCAAGAACGTCTTTGTCGCGGGCTTCATCGGCTCTCCGCGCATGAACCTGATCGAAGGGCCAGAGGCTGCCAAGCACAACGCCCATACCATCGGCATCCGGCCCGAACACATCACCGTCGGCGACGGCCCATGGGAAGGCGTGGTGGGCCTGTCCGAACACCTCGGCTCTGACAGCTTCATCAAGGTTGATGTGGCCGGTCTTGGCATCATCAACGTACGTGGCGCGGGCGAATTGAACGTCCACCACGGCGACCGGATCAAGCTGGCCCCGGCGGGCAAGATCCACCGCTTTGACGCGAACGGGCTGGCCCTGGCATGAGACTTTCGGGAAAGACGGCGCTGATCACCGGCGCGGCGCGTGGGATCGGGCTGGAGTTTGCCCGCGCCTACCTTGCCGAGGGCGCAACCGTGGCTTTGGCCGACGTGAACGCCGCCGCCGTGGCCCTTGCCGCCCGCGATCTGGGGCCAAAGGCGCATCCGATCGTGATGGATGTCACCCAGCAGGACAGCATCGACCACGGTTTCGCCGAAAGCATCCGCCGGATGGGCAAGCTGGATATCCTGATCAACAACGCGGCCCTCTTTTCCGCCGCCCCTATCGTTGAAATCACCCGCAAGGACCATGACAAGCTCTTTGCCGTCAACGTCGCGGGCACCCTCTTTTGCACGCAGGCCGCCGCCCGCCACATGATCCCGCGCGGCGAGGGGGTGATCATCAACATGGCCAGCCAGGCCGGGCGCCGGGGCGAAGGCCTGGTCGCCGTCTACTGCGCCACCAAGTCGGCCGTCATCTCCCTGACCCAGTCCGCCGGCCTTGACCTGATCAAGCACGGGATCAACGTCAACGCCATCGCCCCCGGCGTGGTCGAGGGCGAACACTGGGACGGGGTTGACGCCTTCTTTGCCCGCTACGAAAACAAGCTTCCCGGCCAGAAGAAGCGCGAGGTCGGCGACGCCGTCCCCATCGGCCGCATGGCCACCGCGCAAGACCTCACCGGCATGGCGATCTTTCTTGCCACGCCAGAAGCGAAATACATCGTCGCCCAATGCTTCGGCGTGGACGGCGGCAACTGGATGGCGTGACCATGGATCTTGGCATTTCCGGCAAACTTGCAGTCATCTCGGGGGGATCGGTCGGGATCGGCCTTGCCGCCGCCCGGACCCTTGCGCGTGAGGGGGCCCGCGTCCTGATCGCGGCCCGCGACAGCAGCCGCGCACAGCACGAGGCTGATCGCATCCGCGCCGACTTTGGGACCGAGGCCCGGTCGGTCGCCGCCGATGTCACCACGCCCGAGGGGTGCGACGCGGTCGTCGCTGCGGCAGCGGCCATGGGCGGGGCAAGCCTGCTATTCAACAACGCCGGAAGCGGGTCGAACGAGACGATCCTGGAAGCGCCCGACGAAAAGTGGCTGCAGTACTGGAACCTGCACGTCATGGCCGCCGTCCGCCTGTCGCGCGGGCTGGTGCCGCAGATGCAGGCGCAGGGCGGCGGGGCGATCCTGAACAACGCCTCGATCTGCGCCGTGCAGCCGCTGTGGTACGAACCGATCTACAACACCACCAAGGCCGCGCTGATGATGCTGTCGAAGACGATGTCGACCGAATTCATCCCGCTTGGCATTCGCGTCAACACGCTGAACCCCGGGCTGATCCTGACGCCCGACTGGATCAAGACGGCCAAGCAGCTGGCCACCGACGGCGACTGGCAGGGCTATCTGAAATCGGTCGCCGACGAACACGCCCCGATCCGCCGCTTCGGCACGCCCGAGGAGCTGGCCGATGTCATCGCCTTCCTGCTGTCGCCGCGCGCGGCCTACTGCACCGGCTCCACCTATCATGTCGATGGTGGCATGTTGAAAACCGTCTGAGGCCAAGAAATGACCCCTGCGCTTCCCGCTTACGACCGCTCGCGCCTGACCCCCGGCATCGTCCACATCGGGCTTGGCAACTTTCACCGCGCGCACATGGCTGTCTATCTGGACGACCTCTTTGCCAGGGGGCTGGGCCATGACTGGGCGATCATCGGCGCGGGGGTGCGCGAGGGTGACGCCCGGATGCGGGACGCGCTGAAGGCGCAGGATTGCCTGTCCACCGTAATCGAGCTTGACCCCGCAGGCCGGTCCGCCCGCCGCATCGGCAGCATGATCGACTTTGTGCCGGTGGACCCCGACAACGCCGCCCTGATCGCTGCCATGACGCGGCCCGAAATCCGTATCGTCAGCCTGACCGTGACCGAGGGTGGCTATTTCATCGACCCCGCCACCGGCCGCTTTGACCCCCGCGCGCCCGAGATTGCCCATGACGGCGCGAACCCAGCCACCCCCGGCACCGCCTTCGGGGCCATCGTCGCCGCGCTCAGGGCGCGCAAATCTGCGGGCATCCCGCCCTTTACCGTCATGTCCTGCGACAACCTGCCCGGCAACGGCCATGTGACCCAGGCCGCCGTTATCGGCACTGCCCGCCTGTCGGACCCCGCGCTGGCCGACTGGATCCAGGCGAACGTGGCCTTCCCGAACGGCATGGTCGACCGCATCACCCCCGCCACCGGTCCCCGCGAACGCGACATGGCCGCCGCCTTCGGGCTGGTCGACCCGGTCCCCGTGACCTGCGAGCCGTTCCGGCAATGGGTGCTCGAGGACAACTTCCCCCAGGGCCGCCCCCCGCTGGAAGCCGTGGGCGTCACCCTTACCCCGCATGTCCACGCCTTCGAGATGATGAAGATCCGCATCCTGAACGGCGGCCACGCGACCATCGCCTACCCCGGCGGGTTGATGGACATCGAATATGTCCATCAGGCGATGGCGCACCCCCTGATCCTCGGCTTCCTGAACAAGGTCGAGACCGAGGAGATCATCCCTTACGTCCCCCCCGTCCCCGACACCGACATCGCCGACTACTACCGCCTGATCGTGCAGCGGTTTTCCAACCCCGAGGTCGCCGATACCGAACGCCGCCTCTGCCTGGACGGGTCGAACCGCCAGCCCAAGTTCATCATCCCCAGCCTGCGCGACGCCCTTGCGGCGGGGGGCAAGATCGAGGGGCTGGCGCTCGTCTCTGCCCTTTGGTGCCGGTATTGCTACGGCACGACGGACAGCGGAACCCCCATCCCCGCGAACGACCCGAACTGGGACTATCTGCAGGCGCAGTCAAAGGCGGCAAAGGAAACGCCCGTGGTCTGGCTGCAGATGAAGCCGATCTATGGCGATCTGAACCGCGACCTCCGGTTTGTCGCGGCCTTCACCAGGGCGCTGAACGCGCTTTGGGACAGGGGAACCGCCGCAGTCCTTCGCGACTATATCGGCGCGGCCTAGGCGCACCCCTCTGCGACTGGTCGCTAGCAGATAGCGGCCCGTCGTCGGCTGCATGATATTGCATATCATCCCCGACCTGTCCTGACTGGTGCTGCGGGCCAGCCTATTCACCGGCCCGATTTCGGAGGACATTGAATGAAACGCATTGCACTTTCCCTGAAGGCCGGTCTGCCGGTTGCGGTTTTTCTGGCCCTGGCCAACACCGCGCTGGCCGAAAAGAAAGAGACCCGCGTCGCCGACGGCCTGACCGCCAGCCAGTTCATCCAGAACTGCGAAAACATGGGGGGGCAGATCGACGACAGCTCTCAGGGCGACGAAGGGGTGTCTTGCACCCTGCCAAGCGGCACCACGGCGGACTGTTCCTTCGGCCCCAAGGATGCCTACTGCGAAGTCACCACGCCCGGCCGTTCGCTGCCAAGCCGGACCACCAGGGGACTCCTCGGCGCCTCGACGTTGCAGCCCTTGAAGTGACCGTGTGCAGGGTGGGGCGCCAGCCTCACCCTGCACCCTCACCCTACACCCCCATCGCCCGAAAGACCTTGGGCAACTCGTCGGGCAGGTCTTCGGCAATCAGCCCCGGCCCGAACGAGAGCGCACATTCCACATGCAGCCAGGCCCCGGTGCAGGCGGCGTCGAAGGGGCTGAAGCCGCGCGCCATGAGGCCGGTGATGAAGCCTGCCAGCACGTCGCCGGAACCTGCGGTCGCAAGCCAAGGTGCCGCGCGGTGGTAATGGGCGGAGTTGATCGCACAGCGCCCTTGGGGGTCGGCGATCACCGTGTCGGGGCCTTTGTAAAGCACCACGCAGCCCGTGCGCTTCGCCGCCTCGCGCGTGGCGTCGACCTTGGAATA
>JAKQLM010000217.1 GCA_029567145.1 Pseudomonadota bacterium | reverse complement strand
CGCAGCTTGGACCTTGTCCTTGTCGGTGCCGTCATAGCCACCCTTCTCGGTGCCGCGCTGGCGGGCCTTGGCCTTGGGCTGATCTTCGGCGCGGGGCTGGAGGGGATGGTGATCGGCCCCGCAGCGGTCGGTCAGGCGCTGCTGACCCAGCCACATGTCCTGATCACATGGGGCCTTTGCATGGCGACTTCCCACCTTGCCCTGTCAGCGCTGCAAAACAGCCATCTGATCCCCAGCTGACCTATTCCCGGAAATGCCGGCTGTCCTTCAACTGGTCCCAGGCCCAGACCACTTCCTGCAGCCGCTCCTCGTCGCGCCGGTCGCCACCGTTCATGTCGGGGTGCAGGTCCTTGACCAAAGCCTTGTACTGCTTGCGAATCTCGGTCTTGGTCCAGGTATCCCGCGCATCCAGGATCTCGATCGCCTTCCGCTCGGTCGGCGGCAGCTTCCGCGTCGCGGTCGAGGCGGGCTTGCCCGGGTTCTGCGTCGCCTTTTCGCCCAACAGGGCCATCGGGTCATTCACCCCCAGCCGCGCCCAGGCGTTGCCGTCCCCGATCTTGGAAAAAGGCTTGGTCTCCCGCTCCCAGACCCGGTCCTTGTCCAGGAACTTCTGGAACTCCTCATCCGAGGTGCCGTTGAAGAAGTTCCACTTCAGATTGTACTCGCGGATGTGGTCCTTGCAGAACCAGAAGAACTCATCCAGCAGGTCCGGCGACTTCGGCGCCCGGAACGCCGCCTTTTCCTTGCACCCCGGGTAATCGCAGGCCTTGTCCGCAGTCTCGAACGCCCCCGACATCCCCCGCCGCCCGGTTTTCTTGCGCTTCTTGTCAGCGGCGGCGCTGATGTTGAATTCGAATGGCGGGCGACTGGACATGCGAACTGGGCCTTTCCGACTCGGGGGCATGAGTTTAGGGCTTTTTCGGCAAGTTGGAAGGGCAGGGGGAACTGACATGGCCGTGAAAGACGAAATCGAGGACCGCCTGACCGCCGCCTTCGCGCCTTCCGTGCTGACGGTCGTGAACGAAAGCCACAAGCATGCCGGTCACGCGGGCGACGATGGCTCGGGCGCAAGCCATTTCCACATCACCATCCGCGCCGAGGCGCTTGCCGCGATGACCCGCGTGGCGCGGCACCGGGCCGTGCAGAAGGCGCTGGGGGATCTGAACAGCCGCATCCACGCGATAGCGCTGGATATCGGCTGACCACGGTCGGCCCCCAACTGACCAGAAGACCTTTAACAAGCGACGCGTACGCGCAAGGACTTGGTCAGTCCTTGGCAAACCCGCGAAGATGTAGCGCGCGGTCTTTGTGCCGCACGACGAAGCCCGCCTGGCGCGGCCAAGCAGCATAGGGGTCCGAAGTGCCGCCCAAGCTCAGACGAGCATGGAGCGGCCAATTCGGATCGTCGAGCGCCTCGCGCCCAAGCGCCACAAGGTCAGCCGCCCCGTCGCGCACGACTGCCTCAGCCTCGGCGGGCGTGGTGATCAGTCCCACGGCCATGGTCGGCAGGCTCGCCCCCTCTCCCACGGCGCGTGCCAGAGGGACCTGATAGCCCGGCCCGACCGATAACACTCCGCCCTCAAAGCCCCCGGATGAGCAGTCGATGAGGTCTGCACCAATATCCTTCAACGCGCGGGCGTAAATGATGCTGTCCGCAACGGTCCAGCCGCCGTCAATGCCATCTTGGGCCGAGATGCGGACAAACATCGGCTTTTCGGCGGGCCAGGCGTCCCGGACGGCC
>JAKQLM010000216.1 GCA_029567145.1 Pseudomonadota bacterium | reverse complement strand
CGAGATCAGCGTCCGGCTGGTCTGGTCGGCCAGAAGCGTGACCGCGCCCGCCATCGTCACCCGCACCTCCCCCATCCCGGCCACGCAGACGATGATGTCGCCCCCGGCGTCCAGCGCCATGCCCAGCGGGCGTCCGCCGATCTTGGCCAGCGTTTCGACCGTCGAGAATTCCGGCCCCGACAGCCGCAGGATGCGCCCGTCGCGCATGCCGCAATAGAGTTTGTCCTGATTGTCCAGAAGCACGTCTCCCGGCCCGTCGATTAACCCCACGCCCAGCACCCTGGCCCCTGCCAAGGCCGGCGCGACCTCGTCCGGCATCATGCCCGCCATGCCCTGCACCGGGGCCAGCGTCAGCGCCACGGGGTCAAGGTAGCTGGAGGCCAGCAGCCGGTGCCGGTTCTTGCGGAACCGCACGTCGATGGCCAGGATCACCAGAATGATCCCGCCCATCACGAACTGCATGAAATCGCCGCGATAGCCGGAATTCACCAGCACGTTGTTCAGCATGTAGATGGTGGCAAAGCCCAGAAGGACCGACACCACCGCGCCCCGCCCGGGGACAAAGCCGCCCAAGCCCACGACAAGGGCGGTCAGGACGAAGAACTCCATCCCGATGCCGGTATCGGCGGCGATGCTGTTCTGGCGGGCGGCGAACAGGAACCCGGCCAGCCCGACGATCAGCCCGGCCAGCGCATAGGCCGGAAAGATCGTCCGCTTGACCGCGATGCCCCCATGCCGGGCGGCCTTGCGGTTGCCGCCCACGGCCAGCACATGCCAGCCAAAGCGCGACTGGCGGAACATGACGAAAACCGCCACGGCCAGCACCGCCAGCACCCAGAAGGCCACCCGCAGGGTCAGCACCCTCTCGAACGCGACTCAGTCCCAGCCGTCATCCATCCGCGCGCTGGAGGCGATTTCCACCAGTTGCGACTGCGAGGCAAGGGTGAAGATCCCGCGCACGGTGATCATCGTGCCCAGCGTCGTCAAAAGCGCGCCGCAGCCGATCAGCCCTGCCAAAGCACCTTTGGCCACGCCAACCAGAAGCCCGCTGGCAAGGCTAAGGGCCAGAACCGCGGGGACCGGCATCCAAATGATATGAAACGCGAAAAGCGCGACAAAGGCCGACATCGCAAAGTTCGACCCGACCGACAGGTCAAGCCCGCCAACGGCCACCACGATCAGCATCGCCAGGATCACCAGCCCGCCGTCGCTGGCATAGGCGGCAAGGTTGCGCAGGTTCTGCGTCGAAAAGTAGCCGTCGGTCGTCAGCACGATCCCGATGACGGTGGCTACATAGGCCAGGAAGGGAATCGTGCTTTCCACCCAGCCCTACGCCAGCACGTCCGCCAGAATGCGGCGCGGCGACAGGACCAGTCGAGGGACGGGCTGGCGGGGCAGGTGGGCAAGGTCGGTCACGGGCGTTCCATCGCTGAAGGGGGCGGGGTCTTTGCCAGGCCCCGCCAAAGGATCACGGCTTGAAGCAAAGGTCGGCGGAATAGCCGTCGCCCGCCTTGATCACCTTCAAAGGCGAGGGGACCATCATCATCGCCCCATCCGGCGCGGTGACACCCTGCAGGATCAGGTCGATCATCGTCGCGGCATCGCGGCCCTGACCATCGGCGTCATAGCTCCACTCGCGGTCAAGGATGCCATCCTCGATCGCCTTGCAGGCCACGTCATCGCCGCCGCCGGTGGCATAGACCAGCACGCTGTCGGCCAGCCCCGCATCCTGCACCGCCTTGCCCGCGCCCATCGCATGCACGTCCCAGTGCCCGAAGACGGCGCAAAGGTCGGGGTGCTGTTGCAGGACGGTTGCCGTGATCTGGCGGGCCTTCTCCGGGTCCCAGTCCGAGGCCTGGTTCGACACGACCTCGATCTAGGGATTCGCCTCGAAGACCTTGAAGGCGGCCTCGTTCATGATCACGCTGTCAGCCGCGGTCAACTGACCGGGGACAATCGCCACCTTCCCCGACTTGCCGCTGGCCGCCCCGCATTCGGCGACGATATCTTCGGCGATCTCGCGGCCGATCCGGTTCCAGTCGGCCCCGGACAAAGGCGGTCGAAGGCTGGTTCGACTGCAGGTTCATCTGCACCACCTTGATCCCGTCCGCCTCGGCCTGCTTGATCTGCCGCGACAGAAGCTGGACCGTCGGGTTGTGCACGACCAGCACGTCGGGCTTTTCGAAAATCGCCGTCGCCAGCAGTTCCGACATGACGCCGGTGTTGAAGGCCGCGTCCTTCACATCGACGGTATAGCCGCCAAGCTCTGCATGTTCGCGCATCCGCTTGACCCAGGCTTCGGTCAGCGAAATCCCCATGCTGATCGGCACGAAGATCACCTTCTTGCCCTCGCTTTGCGCCTGGCTGCGGGGGTGAAGGCAAGGCTTGCCCCGGTTGCCAACAACATCACCATCTTGGTCAGTTTCATCATTTCCTCCTCCGTTTGGTTCGTCACAAATCGCCGACTGTGTCGGTCTCGGTATCGCGTGGGTTCAGGTAGTTGTCGGTCACGATGGCCAGGATCAGGACCAGGCCCTTCAGCATGTCCTGTGTCTGGGTCGACAGGTTCATCAGCGTGATGCCGTTGCGCAGCACGGCGACCAGCGCCAGGCCGACAAGGATGTTGCGCACCCCGCCGCGCCCGCCGCTCAGGGGGATGCCACCTAGCACGACGACCAGGATCACCTCGAACAGCAGGCTTCCGCTGGTCACCGCGCGAAAGTCCACCGTCCCGCTGGCCGCGGCCGAGATCAGGCCCGCGACCAAAGCGGTCAGGGCGGCAAAGACATATATCATCAGCGTGGTCGTTCTTGCCGGCAGTCCCGACAGACGTGCTGCGACAAAGTTGTCGCCCATGGCATAGGTCACCCTTCCGGGGGTGGAATATTTCAGGACCGCCCAGGTGATCAGCACCGCCAGCACGACCGGCACCCGCAGACCCGGAACAAGGTCCGCCGACAGAGGCCGGACTGCCGGGTCGGTTGCGGGCCAAAGCAGCAGAAACTCGCCCTGCAACAGACCAAAGCGGAAGGTCCCGGTGATCACCATCGCGGTGGCCAGCGTCGCCAGCATCGCCGGAATCTCGGCATAGGCGATCAGCCAGCCGTTCATCAGCCCGACCAGCACCATCGCCAGCACCGCCAGCCCCAACGCGGCAAAACCGGGCAGGCCGCCGCCGATCAGGATGCCAAAGGTCG
>JAKQLM010000014.1 GCA_029567145.1 Pseudomonadota bacterium | reverse complement strand
CGCAGCACTCTTGCCGATTGGCCCGACCAGCCTGTCGACCGAAGACGGCGGCAAGATTGCGACCGGGGACTTTTCGTTTTCGACCAGCGGGGCGATGGGCGACGCGGTTGCACACAGCCTTGAAGGGGTCAAGATCACGATGACCGACGCGCTGGACGGCGGGTTTGACATCGCGGCGAAGGAATTCGTCAGTGCTGCGGCCCCGACCGATCTGGCCGAAACCCTGGCGGCCCGGTCCTTCAACAAGGACTACGGCAAGTCGCGCCGTGCGCCGATCAATCCGCTGGCCGACACTTTCGCCTCGCATCCCGGCGAAACGCTGGAACTGAACGGCCCCGACGGTCGCACCAGGGCGGCGGTGCTGGTCGGCGGCGGCGACACCTACGGCATCGCGATTTCGCGCAGCCTGACCGAAGGCGACCTGCGGCTTGACCTGGGCGTCAAGCTGACCCGCGATGGCGGCAGCGTGATGGGATTTTCCGATGCCAGCGGCAGCGGCGCGGAAATGGCTTCGGTCACGCTTGGCCTGACGCATGACGTGGGCCAGGGGGCATTCTTCTCGCTGTCGGGCGAGGTGGGGGTGGCCGATCTGGTGACGCCTGCGGCACTCGCTTCGGTCAGCACGGCCGACTTCAACAGCGTGCGCCTGGACATCGGCGGACGAGACGTCTTTGCCAAAGGCGACCGCGTGACGTTCGGCGTTTCGATGCCGATCGCGGTGACGCATGGGTCCGCCAGCATGGTCGTCCCGGTCGCCCTGGGCGAGGGACGGTCCGAAATGCGTAGCCTTGCCATCGACCTGGCCCCGACAGAGCGCCAGATCGACATGTCCATCGGCTATCAGGTGCCGATGAGCGACCAGTCCGAATTCCTGCTGGAACTCGTGCATGCCGAAAACTATGGCAACCAGGCCGGTCTGTCGGACCAGGCGGCCGTCATCGGGATGAAGTGGTCGTTCTGACCCGACTGTCACGCCAGAAACAAGGGCCCGGCTGATCGGTCAGCCGGGCCTTTCCTTAGGCGAACAGCTCGTGCGCAAGCTCCAGCGCAGAGACCAGCGCGTCAACTTCCTCGGCGGTGTTGTACAGCCCGAACGACGCCCGGCAGGACGCGGTCACGCCAAGATGCGCCATCAGCGGCATGGCGCAATGGGTCCCGGCGCGGACCGCA
>JAKQLM010000201.1 GCA_029567145.1 Pseudomonadota bacterium | reverse complement strand
AAGATCTGCGCCGCAACTGCCAAACGCCGGTCAATCTCGGCCTTGGGCACACCAGTCACGCGCAGCCCGAACGCCATGTTCTCGGCCACGGTCATGTGCGGATACAGCGCGTAGGACTGGAACACCATGGCGATGCCACGCTCGGCCGGTTCGGCGTCGGTCACGTCCTCGCCGTCGATGCGGATCGCGCCCGAGGTGGTCTCCTCCAGCCCGGCAATCATGCGCAGAAGCGTGGACTTGCCGCAGCCCGAGGGGCCGACCATGACCACGAAATCGCGGCTGGCGATGTCAAGGTCGACGCCCTTGATGATGTCGACCGCGCCGAAGGATTTCCTTACATCTTCAAGGATGAGGTTCGCCATCAGGGTGTCCTTCGCAGGTAAGCCAGGGCTGCGGGCAGGGCAGTTTCGGGCGGGCCGGACAGGCGGCATTCAATGGCCCCCCAGCCGGTGAAGCCGGGCAGCGCGGCAAGGGCTGTGGCAAAGTCGGTGTGGCCGGTGCCGGGTTCAAGCCGCGAGGAATCGGCGAAATGCAGGTGCGCGACCAGCGGTCCTGCTGCACGCAGGCTGGCGGCGATGTCCGCCTCCTCGATGTTCATATGGAAGAGGTCGGCCATCAGCTTTACCGCCCGGTTACCCGAAGCGCGGCAAAGCTCGGCCCCCTGCGCCAGCGTGTTGACCATGTGGTCCTCATAGCGGTTCAGGGGTTCCAGCCAGAGTTCAACACCCAGCTTTTCCGCATGCGCCCCCAAGGCCGACAGCGCCTCGGTCAGGATGGCGCAGTCGTCCTCAGGCGGGCGCGGAGTGGTGAAGGGCGGCAAACGGTTGGAATGGATGCCATAGGCTGCCGGGGTGATGACCCCCGCCGCGCCGATCTCGGCTGCGACATCCAGAAGGTCGCGCAGCGCGGTCAGGGCGGTCTGGCGGTCGGCAGGGTCGAAGGCGCCGATGAAGGGGCCACCGTCCGGGCAGATTGACGATGCGACCATGCCAGCCGCCCGCGCCGCGCGCAGTTCCGGCAGGCGGGACTTGATCCCGCCTGCGCCGCGCAGTTCCAGCCCGTCAAAGCCCCAGTCGCGCGCCCGCGCCCAACGCTCGGTCGCGTCCTTGCCGGGGACAAGGTTTTCCTGGACCGCGATCTTCATGCCGAGAAATCCAGCACGACCTGAAGGCATTCGCCGGGGCGATCCTGCAGCATCTCGAAGGCCGCCTGCGCCTCGCTTACCGGGAGCGTGTGCGAGATGAGGCGGCCCCAATCGACCCGGCCTTCCGCGATCAGCTCCATCACCGTTGCGTCCAGCCGCGCCCGGTTCCAGCGGTGGTCCAGCCCCCTTGCCACGCCGGAGATCTGCGAGCAGCGGATCTCGACACGGTTGTGGTGAAACTCCTCGCCCAGCCGCAGGCCAAGTGCTTCGCCCTGGAAGAAGCCGCAGGCAACGACGCGGCTGTTGTAGGCCGTGGCGCGGACCGCTTCGTGCAGGGCCTGCGACTTGCCGGTGATCTCGATCGAGACATCCGCGCCGCGCCCGGCGGTCAGCTCCTTGATCCGCAGCGCCGCATCCTCGCGGCTGCCGTCGATCACATGGGTTGCCCCGTGGGCGCGGGCGCGGTCCAGCCGGTCGGGTAGCCGGTCAACGGCAATGACCGTCGCGCCGGAAAGTGCGGCAAGTTCCGTGACCATCAGCCCGGGCACTCCCTGCCCGAAGACGGCAACTGTCTCGCCAAGGTGGATGTCCGCATCCAGGATCGCATTCAGCGCGATGGAGCCGATCTGGCTGAAGATGCCAAGCCGAGGGTCCACCCCATCTGGCAGAATGCGCAAGGCCGCCCACTCCTCCTCTGCCACATGCTCGCTGCGGTGCCGCCAGGTGCCCCAGACAATCTGGCCTTCGCGCAGCTTCGAGACCTCGGCCCCGACCTCGACCACGCGACCCACTTCCTCATACCCCATGGCGGGCATCGGATAGGTCCAGGACGTCGCGCCGGGCACGAAAAGGCGCAGCTTCGGGTCCCACGACAGGTTCAGGAACGGGTTCGATCCGGTAAAGGCGGTCATCTCGGTCCCGGCAGAGATGCCGGAATAAAGCGTGGCTATCCGCACGTCGCGCGGGCCAAGGATTTGCGGGTCATTCGGCGCGCGACCGATGCGGCCCGGAGCCTCGACCGTCATGTGCCAGGGCAGGTTGTCGCCGGTTGCGGCTTCGGCATGGGGGGAGTGCAGGCTTCGGGTCATGGGCAGGCTTTCACTTGACGGCGCCGGCGGTCAGGCCGCGCACGAACTGGCGTTGGAAGATCAGGTAGACGATGATGACTGGCACCGTTGCCAGCGTGACCCCGGCAGCGATCAGGCCGATGTCGCGGGTGTAGGTGCCCTGAAAGAACATCAGGCCCAGCGGGATCGGGCGCTTGGCCTCGTCCTGCAGGTAGAGAAGCGGCATCAGGAATTCGTTCCAGGTCCGCATGAACTGGAAGACGATCAGCGTGCTGACGGCAGGCTTGGCCAGGGGCAGCATGACCGACCAGAAGATGCGCAACTCGGAACAGCCGTCGACCCGGGCGGCCTCGTGCAGCTCTTTCGGCAAGTCCTCGAAGAAGGCGGCCATCAGGAAGACGCCGAAGGGCAGGCCAAAGGCGATGCCGGGCAGGATCACCGCCCAATATGAACCAAGCAGCCCCATCTGCAGAAGCTGGTAGTAAAGCGGGATCATCACCGACTGGAACGGGATCGTCAGGCCCAGAAGGATCGCCGCGAAAGCCAGCGCACGCCCCGGAAAGCGGAAGCGGGCGATGCCGTAGCCCGCAAGGGCGGACAGCACGACCACGCCGATCACGGTGGGAATGGCGATGATGACCGAGTTCATCAGGTAGTCGCCGAAACGGCCCTTGACCCAGGCGTTGGCCACATTCTCCCAGATCGGCGGCCAGGGCAGGCCGAAGGGGTCCTGTTGCGACTCCTTGGCGGGGCGCAGCGCGGTGAACCAGGTCACAAGGATGGGATAGAGCGAGATGATCGCGAAGAGGATCAGCAGGCCGTGGCGGCCTGCACTGGCCCAGGCCCGGCGCTGGCGGTGACGGTTCCCTGCCATCAGGCACCCCTCCGCCGCAGGATCATGGTTGCCCAGGCGGCCAGCAGGGCTACCACGGACATGACCATCGACAGCGTGGCGCCATACCCGTAGTCGTTGCCGCGGAAGGCGACTTCGTAAGTATAGGTCGCGATGACCTCGGAGGCGTTGTTCGGCCCGCCTTGCGTCATCACCCAGACCATGTCGAACGCGTTGAAGCCGCCGATCACGGTGTAGACGATGACCATCGTCAGCACCGGCGCGATCTGCGGTACGATGACGTGCCGGAACCGCTGGGTGGCCGAGGCCCCGTCGGTGCGTGCGGCCTCGACCAGTTCCGGGTTCACCTTCTGCAGACCGGCGAACAGGACAACGATGCAGAAGCCGAAGTAGGACCAGATCGCGGTCAGAAGGACGGCGTAAAGCGCGGTCTCGGATTCCCCCAGCCAGCCCATCGCCCAAGCCCCAAGGCCCACCTCGCGCAGGCCGGTGTTCAGAAGGCCGAAGAGCGGGTTGTAGATCCAGCCCCAGATCACGCCGATCACGACGGGCGACAGGATCACGGGCAGGAAGAAGATCGTGCGATAAGCGACCGACCCGCGCGCGTCGGACCAAAGCATGACGGCCAGGATCAGCCCCACGATCACCGGCACCGCAGTGCCAAGGACGACCCAGATCAGGTTGTTGGTCAGCGCCGACCACATCGCCCCGTCCACCGCAAGGCGGACATAGTTGGCGACACCGGTAAAGTCGGGCCAGCCGATACCGTTCCAGTCGGTGAAGGACAGTCCGACCGTGGCCAGAAACGGCAAGCCGAAGAACATCAGGTAGATCACCAGCGCGGGCAGAACGAACCAGAGCCCGGCCATCTCGCGCGCCGCCGTCCGGGAACGGCGGCGGCGGTTCTTGGCCCCCGCACTGCGGGCGTGGGGCGCCTTGGTGCGGGGGGTGGTTGTCATTGCGCCACGGAAGCCTGAAGCGCTGTCGCCTGTTCAGCCGCCGTCCTGTCGCCGCCCAGAACCGCCTGGAAGCCGTCAAGCATGACGGTGTTGAAGGCCTCGGGCGTCAGCACGTCGATGTTGACCCCCATTGCCCCGGCGGAAAGGGCTGCGGCAGCCTCGGCCAGCAGCGGCGACACTTCCACCCCCGCGCCTTCCAGCGAGTAGGACGGGATCACCGACATGCCTTCGACCCAAAGCGCGGCATTGGCCGGGTCGAACAGGAAGGCCAGGAAGGTGTTCGCCGCCTCGCCTTGCGTGGTCGCCGCATTGACGAAGTAGCCGCCGCCAAGCCCGGCGGGGGGCATCGTCGCCATTCCGTCCGGCGCGGGCAGGAAGAAGAAGCCGGTCGCGAAAGGATTGTCCTTGAACCCGTTGATCATCCAGCCGCCAGTGATCGTCATGCCGGACTGGCCCGCCGCAAACAGCGCGTTTGCGTCGTCATAGCTGACCGCGTTGACCGAGGCGTTGAAGCATCCGTTCGCCTCGTTGTCGACGAAGGCGGCCTGGATCGCCGAAGTGACGGCCGGATCATCCCACGACGTCTCGCCCCGGATCATCGCCATCAGCTGGTCCTGCGGCACCATGTTGTTGGCATAGGCCGAGAAGACGTGGAAAGCAGGCCAACCGGCGGAGTTGCCAAAGGCGATCGGAGCGATGCCTGCGTCCTTCAGCGTCGTGCAGGCGGCCTGGAATTCGGCATAGGTCTTTGGCACGGCGATGTTGTTCGCGGCAAAGAGGTCCTTGTTGTAGTAGACCGCGATGAACTCCAGCTGGTTGCCGACGCCATAGGTCTTGCCGTCGAAGGTCACCCGCTCTTTTGTCCAGGGCAGGACCTTTGCCAGCGGCCCGGCGTAAAGGTCATCCAGCGGCTTGATCAGCCCGGCCTTGGCCAGCACACCTGCAAAGCCGGGGCCGGTGTCATACTGGAACACATCCGGTCCCGTGCCCGAGTTCAGGGCAGTCTGGATGATGGCGCGCATGTCCTCGGTCGCCTGCACGTCACGCTCGACG
>JAKQLM010000197.1 GCA_029567145.1 Pseudomonadota bacterium | reverse complement strand
CAACTATCTTTACCGCAGCTATGTCGAGATTTTCCGCCAATACCTGTTCCGCGCCAAGGACCCGGTGCCGCACCCGGTCTGGCCCGTCGAAAAGGGTGGCGTGCTAGAGCAACCGCCGGAATTGCGGGGTGGTGCCGGAGTTGTCGAAGAACGGCACGCCGGGTTGGTCGTGGCCCGTCACTAGCGCGGCCACCTCGGCCAAGACCACCTCGGTGATGAAGGGCAGGTCCAGCGCGCGCGCCTCTGGCAGGCCCAGCCAGCGCAGATGCTGAAGCTCGCCCGAGGCCCTGGCGAAATCTTCGGGATCACAGTCCAGCGCGGCGGCATCGGCCAGAAAGAACCGCGCGTCAAAGCGCCGGGTCCGCCCGGGCGGCGTGATCGCGCGAAAGACAAAGCGCAAGGCCCCCGCGCGGGCGGCATGGGCGATCAGGCCGGTTTCCTCGGCCAGTTCGCGCAAGGCGGCAGCGACCAGCACATCCGGCGCGGGGCCTGCATCGGCCAGCAGCGCCAGCCTGCGGGTGCAGTCGGGGACCAGATAGCCGGGGCAGGGGGCATCCTCGGGGTCGACCCCGCCACCGGGAAAGACGAACTTCGACGGCATGAACACCGCCCCGGCCCCGCGCTGGCCCATCAGGACCTGCGGGCCGTCCGAACCATTGCGCCACAGGATCACTGTCGCGGCGGGCCGGACCATTTCAGACATCCGGGGCGGTCCCGAACCCGTGCATCCGCTTGGCCCATTGCAGCGCGACCATGGCCCCCTTCAGCCGGGGCAGAAGGTATAGCGACAGCCCGACCGTGCCGATGGTAAAGCCGACGGCAAGCGTCAAGGGATCAGGCCGCCAGGTCGAATAGACGAACAGCAGCGCCGGGGCCAGAAGATGCCCCACGATCAGGATCGTCAGATAGGCCGGACCGTCATCCGCCCGCTGATGATGCAGGTCCTCGCTGCAGACCGGGCAGGCCTCGCGCACCGTCAGATAGCCGCGCAGCATCGGCCCTGCGCCGCAGTTCGGGCACTTTCGCCGCCAGCCGCGCAGCAGCGCCTGCTTGGTCGGGCGGTCATCTTCGTCGTCAATCGGGGCGTGTTCGGCAAGGCTCATCGGCAGGCTCATCCTTCGGCAAGCCGCCACCATAGCCGCAAACCTGGCCCCGCGACAGGGGGCAGTCCGCCCCTGTGTCGGCTTGTCGCAAAGCCCCGCTCCTCGCCCGCGACGGAAACCGCCGCACCCGGCGTGAAAGCTGCATCAGGCCCCAAAGCCGGGGCCATTAATGGAGAAGATGATGGATCGTTCAACCAAGACCGCCGCCGCCCTTCTGGCCCTTGCCGGGGGCCTGTTCGCCAGCGCCGCAATCGCCGAGATGGGGCCGGGGGACATGGGCGGCATGCAAGGCCATGGCGACCGGGGCGCGATGTTCATGCAACAGTTCGACCTGATCGACGCGGACAAGGATGGCAAGATCACCGCCGCCGAACTGGCCGCCCACCGCCTCGCCCGCTTCACCGCCGCCGATACCAATGCCGATGGCGCGCTGAATGCCGAAGAGCTGACCGCGATGCATGTCGCCGAGATGACCGCCAAGATGGCCAGGCGCACCGACCGGATGCTGCAGTGGATGGACGCCAACGGCGACGGCAGCCTGTCGGTGGACGAACTGCCGGACGGCCCTTCGCCGGACCGGCTGGCGCGTCTGGACGCCGATGCCGACGGCGCGATCTCGAAGGCCGAGGCGGAAGCCGCGATGCAGCACATGGGCGACCGGACGCGAAAGCACCGCAAGGGCATGGACCACGACGACTGACCCTTTGCGACTGTCCCTTTTCGACCGGGCCACGACGCGCTAGACCCATGACAGGATGACCATGGCCTTCGACGCCTCAACGGATGCCTCGGACGAGGTGCTGATGGTGCTCTATGCCAATGGAGACCGTCATGCTGCGCTGGCGTTGACCCAGCGCGTGACCCCGCGTGTGCTGGCCTATGCCACCCGGATGCTGAACGGCGACCGGGCCGAGGCCGAAGACGTGGCGCAGGAAACCATGCTGCGGCTCTGGCGCATGGCACCCGAGTGGCGGCAAGGTGAAACCAAGGTGACGACCTGGGCCTACCGGGTCGCCACCAACCTCTGCATCGACCGGCAGCGCAGCCGGAAGCGCAAGGCGCAGACCGCGCTGGACGATGCGCCGGACCTGGCCGCTTCGGGGCGCAGCGCCGACGGCACCTTGATCCAGGCCGACCGCATGGCCGCACTGGGTCAGGCGCTGGGCCAGCTTCCGGACCGCCAGCGGCAGGCCGTGGTCCTGCGCCACATCGAAGGCCTGACCAACCCCGAGATCGCCGAGGTCATGCAGATCGGGGTCGAGGCGGTGGAAAGCCTGACCGCCCGGGGCAAACGCGCCCTTGCGGCGCTGTTGTCAGGGCAAAAGGACGCCCTGGGATACAAGGATGAACGCGATGACGACTGATGATCTTGACGGCCTTCTGGCCGATGCCGCCCGGACCCGCCCCGACCCGTCGCCCGCGTTTATGGACCGGGTGCTGGCCGATGCGCTGGCCTTGCAGCCGCAGCCCGTCGCCCTGCAACCTGCGTCCCCGCGCCGGGCCGGTGCCCCGCGTCCCGGCCTTTTGTCCCGGCTTGCCGGGCTGTTCGGCGGGGGGCCGGTTCTGGCCGGGGTCTGCTCGGCGGCGCTGGTCGGGGGGGCGCTTGGCTATCTCAGCCCCGGAACCTACGACTATGTGACCGGCGGGCTTGCCGATACGACCGGCGATCCGGTCGACCTGTTCCCGACCTCCGACTTCCTGTCTTCCGAAGGCTGATGCCATGACCGACATGCCCCCCTCTGCTTCGACGGCCCCCCGCTCTGGTCGCGGGGTGAAGATCGCGCTGGCGATCTCGGTCGCGCTGAACCTTGCCGTGGCGGGGATGGTCCTGGGGGCCTTCCTGTCCGACGACGGGCCGCGCAGGGGCATGCCGCGCGACCTGGGCTTCGGCCCCTTCACCGAGGCGCTCAGCCCCGAAGACCGCCGTGCCCTGCGCAGGGCCTTCATGGACATGGCGCCCGATTTCCACAGCGCCCATACCGCCGCCCGGGCCGAGTTCGACACCCTGCTTGCCACCCTGCGCGCGACGCCCCTTGACCCGGCCGCGCTGACCACGGCCCTGACCGCGATCCAGACCCGCAACGCGGACCGGCTGGACCTGGGCCGCGCGCTGATCGAGACGCGCCTGGCGCAGATGTCGGATGCCGACCGGCTGGCCTTTGCCGATCGCCTGGAACGCGGGCTGCGCGGGAAGGACGGGCAGGAGAAGGACGGGCAGGGGAAGGACTGACCCCGCCCTCGGGTCCGCACCGGGGCATCCGTCACTGGCACGCCCCCGCTCAGGCCGCGCTCAGCCGATAGGTGACCTGGTTGCGCCCCGCGCCCTTTGATTCCAGCAGCGCAAGGTCGGCCTGTTCGACCAGCGCCTCGACCGACAGCACGCCCCCGGCCGACAGCGCCGACACCGCCACGCCGATCGATACCGTCACCTTCAGACTGACGCCCGAGGCCAGCCGGATCGGCCGTTCGTCCAGCGCCGCGCACAGCCGTTCGGCCACCAGCCGCGCCGCGGTGGTGGAGCAGTCCGGCAACACGACCAGAAACTCCTCGCCGCCGATCCGGGCCAAGAGGTCCTCGTCGCGCAGGTTGGACTGCAGCCGCTGTGCCACCTCGACCAGGACGGCGTCGCCGGCCGCATGGCCGTGCTTGTCGTTCACCGCCTTGAACCGGTCCAGATCGACCACCATCACCGCGTAATCCCGGCCCGCCTCTGCCGCCCGCGCCGCAATCGCTGCCAGGTGCGGCAGCGCATAGCGCCGGTTGTGCAGCCCGGTCAGCGGGTCCACCATCGCCAGCCGCAGGCCATCCTCGATCCGGGCGCGGCGACGGTCGCCCTCCCGCTTGCGGCGCAGCAGGCTGCGGGTGCGCAGTGCCAGTTCCACCGCCGAGACCTGCAGCCCCACCACGTCATCCGCCCCCAGATCGAAGGCCATCGCCGCATCATCGCCGTCGCCCGCCGCCCCGATGACGCAGACCGCCGAATGCCGGGTCGCAAGGTGGCTCTTCAGTTCCGACAACAACCGAAGCGAGGCGATGGGATCAAACCCCTCGTCATGGATCAGGAACACATCCGGCACCTCGCCGCCCGGTCGGGTCGCGGTCGCTTCGGCCAGGACTTCGGCCCGGCTCAGGACCACCAGACGGTCGCGCAATTGGCCCGACAGGTCCTGTTGCAGGCGCCGCGCCAGATCGGCCTGGCCGCTGACCAGCGCCACCGTGGCACAGGGTTCGAACCGGGCAGGCGCTTCGGCAAGACCGGCCGCCTCGAAGGCGGGCGCGCGCGACATCCCGGCATCGGCCCGGCCACGCATCAGGTTGCGGACCCGGGCCAGCAGGACCTGGTCACTGGCCGGCTTGATGATCACGTCATCCGCCCCGGCCGAAAACGCCCCCAGCCGGACTTCGCAATCCTGCGCTGCGGTCAGCACGATCACCGGAATGTCGCGGGTGCGCGGGTCCTGCCGCAACTGCCGCAACACGTCATGCCCCGACATGTCCGGCAGGCTGAGGTCCAGAAGGATCAGGTCTGGCTGGGCGTCAACCGCAAGGCTCAGGCAGCTTGCCCCGTCGATGGCCAGCAGCGGCTCATAGAACGCCGCCGCCAGGCGGGCCCGGTAGACGATGCGATTGCTCGCCACGTCGTCAACAATGAGGATTCGTCCACTCATTTTCACCGCAGCCGTGCAACTGTTCCCCAGATGAGTTTCAGTGTGCTGGCCAGAAGGTTAAGAAATCCTTTCCGAAATCCGGCCAATCGTCATATTCCGGTCCGAAGCCGTTCATCGGATGGAAAGATCTGTGGAAAATCAGCACGAATCTGCGCAATTGCTCGCCCTTCGGGCACTTGCCTGGCTTGCGACGGATGTCGAGCAGTTTCAGGATTTCCTGGCTGCAACCGGCGCGGGTCTGGACGACGTGCGCGCTCGCGCCGGGGACCCGGACTTTCACCTGGCGATTCTGGACTTTCTTCTGATGGACGACCAGCGGATCGTGGCTTTCTGCGACGCGCATGCTCTGCCATACACGGCACCGCAGACGGCGCGGGCCGCTTTGCCGGGGGGCGAGGCTCCGCATTGGACCTGAAGGATTGACCATGATCGACGGGCTTCTTTTCGACAAGGACGGCACGCTGTTCGACTTCCGCACCAGTTGGGGGCGTTGGGCGGCGGGGTTCCTGTCCTCGGTCGCCCGGGACGCGGCCCATGCCGACCGGCTGGGCGAGGCGATCGGATTTGACGCCGCCACCCTGACCTTTGCCCCCGACAGTCCGGTGATCGCCGCCACCGCCGCCGACATCGCGGCGGTCCTGCAGCCCTATCTTCCCGGCGAAACCGTGGGCAGCCTGACCGACATGATCGACGCTTCGGCTGGCAGCTCGCCCATGGCGCAGGCCGTGCCGCTGCGGCCGCTCTTGACCGCGTTCCGCGACCGGGGCCTGAAGATCGGCCTGGCCACCAACGATTCCGAGGCCCCCGCCCGCCAGCATCTTGCCGCGCACGGGATCACCGACTGCTTCGATTTCATCGCGGGCTACGACAGCGGGCACGGGGCGAAACCGGGTCCCGGCATGTGCCTGGCCTTTGCCCGGACGCAGGGGCTGGACCCCGCCCGGATTGCCATGGTCGGCGACAGCCGTCACGATCTGGAGGCTGGTCGCGCCGCCGGAATGCGCACCATCGCGGTCCTGACCGGGGTCGCCAAACGCGGCGATCTGGCAGGCCATGCCGATGTCGTCCTGGACGATATCGGGGCGATTCCGGCCTGGCTGGACGCTCAGACCGCGTGACATCGCGCCCCATCGCCTGAAAACGACGCTTTTGCGTCGCGGATGCGGTTCCCATTCCCTGCGCGCTTCCGTCATCTTCACCGCAAGAAGTGGAGAGCGATGATGACCGATGAGCCAAACCGCAGAAAGCGCGCCGGGGGACGGGCGGGCATGAAGGTGCGCGCCGGGACCTCGGTCATCGACCAGATGCCGTGGCGCATTCCGGTGAACCCCGACGCCCCGATCGAGCCGCTGGATGCCGACGGGGTGCAAAAGGTCCACAAGACCGCGATGCGGATCCTGTCCGAGCTTGGGATCGAATTCCTCAACCCCGACGCGGTCGACCACCTGCGCCGCGCGGGCTGCATCGTCAACGGCACCAACGTCCGCATGGACGAGGATTTCGTGATGGAGATGCTGGCCCGAGCGCCCGAAACCTTCACCATCACCCCGCGCAACCCGGATCACGAACTGATCATGGGCGGCAAGCACATGCTGTTCGTCAACGTAAGCTCGCCGCCGAACGCCTGGGACATGGAACGCGGCAAACGCTCTGGCGACTTTGAATCCTTCAAGGAATTCATGAAGCTGACGCAGTATTTCAACTGCATTCACATCGCGGGTGGCTATCCGGTGGAACCTGTGGACATCCACGCCTCGGTCCGCCACCTGGATTGCCTGCACGAAAAGCTGACCCTGACCGACAAGGTCGTCCACGCCTATTCGCTGGGCGCGGAACGGGTCGAGGACGTGATGGAAATGGTCCGCCTGGCCGGTGGTCTTTCCCATTCGGAATTCGACGCAAGGCCCCGGATGTACACCAACATCAACTCGGTCTCGCCGCTGAAGCACGACTACCCGATGCTGGACGGCGCGATGCGGATGGCCAAGCGCGGCCAGCCGGTTGTGGTGACCCCCTTTACCCTTGCGGGCGCCATGGCCCCCGTCACCA
>JAKQLM010000192.1 GCA_029567145.1 Pseudomonadota bacterium | reverse complement strand
CAGCATGACCAGCGCAAAGGCCGAGGCATCGAAGACCTGAAACACCGCCTCGCCCGCCGCTGGGGGGGTCTGCATGATCCGGTTGGCGATCCGCCCCGCGAAATCACTTTCGAACCAGCCGACGGGCTGACGCAGAACATGGGAATGCGCCCGCCAGCGCATCATCGTGCCAAAGTTCACAAGGATCGTGTTGTGCAACAGCGCCACATGCGCCACGGCGACCAAGGGCCGCAGAAACAGGATCGCGGCGGCGACCAGCAGGATTTCGGTGCCGTAGTTTTCCCAAACCTCGGCCGGGGTGCCGGTGCCAAGGTAATCGACCACCTGACCCACATACCAGATAAGCCCGGTGTCGAAGACGGCGTTGCCGACCGAGAAAAGGCCGGTGGCCCAGAACACCTTTTTGAACGGACGGATATAGTCCTTCAGGAACGGCCAAAGCTGGCGCGGTGGCGTGTCGGTGACAGGATAGGACTGATAGGGATCGACAAGGTTTTCAAAGAAACGAAACATGGGGACAGCCTGCGGAACAACGTGCGGTGATGGGTGAAGGCGGGGACCTGACGGACCGCCCGGACGGGATCGGTCGGCCTAGGCCAGACTGAATGTGATCCCGATATCCATGCCGCTCTCCTGTAAGGCTTGTCAGGCGGTGTTAGCCGAAATCGCCCGGACTGTCACCCCTCATTCGTCGCTGCCCTGCAGCAAGGCGGCTTTGTCTAGCCGCAAGTCGGACCGCAACCAACGGTTTTGCAAGGCTTTCAACCGCGCGCCAAGGGCGGGGCCTTGCAGGGTAGGCATCAGGTCAGCGGCGGTGACGGGGAAGGTTGCTGCGGCGCCGCGGTTGGTGTCTTCGCGCCAATTCGGGGGCAAGGGGCTTTCCAGAACGGCGCTGCGGCATAGCAGGGCGTCTACCGCCAGATCCGCCCCCAGAAGCCAGCCCAAAGCTGCGGGCGCATGGCGCGCGCCGATATGGTCGCGGATGCGGGTCAGATCGGTTTCGTCCTGACGCGACAGGCGCAGGCCCGCGATATCCCCCCCCAGAACCGCAAGGCGGCGCAGCCAGCGGGGAGGCAGGTCGCCCTCAAGATGCACCAGCGGGGCAAGGGCGCGGGTGTCGGCCCCCGGCAGGATCTGCGCCAGCACGCCCGAC
>JAKQLM010000182.1 GCA_029567145.1 Pseudomonadota bacterium | reverse complement strand
ATGCAGGCGCAGAGTCAGCTTTTCGCGGGTCATTTCCGCCGCGATCATCCGCATCGGCAGGTCGGCGATCTGGTCTTCGGGGTAGAACCACGGACCCGCCGGCACCTCCAGCGCCAGCCATTCGCGCAGATCGGCGACGCCATAGCCCTTTTCGGCGCTGATCATGAAGGTCTTCCGGAACGGAAACGCCGCGTTCGCCTCTTCGGCCAGCGCCAGCAGGGTTTCGGCCTTGACCCGGTCGATCTTGTTGATCGCCAGCGCCACCGGCTGGCCCTTGGGCATCTCGTCCTTCAGCCGGTCGATGATCGCCGCCGTACCTTCGGTCAGCCCGCGATGCGCCTCGATCAGAAGAACGATCACATCGGCATCCGAGGCCCCGCCCCAGGCCGCCTTGACCATGCTACGGTCCAGCCTGCGGCGCGGGCGAAAGATTCCGGGCGTGTCGACAAACACGATCTGCGCCGCGCCCTCGATCGCAATCCCGCGAATCCGGGTCCGCGTGGTCTGCACCTTGTGCGTGACGATCGAAACCTTCGCCCCGACCATCCGGTTCAGAAGCGTGGACTTGCCCGCATTGGGCTCGCCGATCAAGGCAACAAATCCGGCGCGTGTGTCAGTCATCAAGGTGCGGGTTCCCATTCATCTGGCCGCCCCATACGGGAAAGGCGCAGGAAAAGCCAGTTGGCATTGCGTGCACGGCCGGATGAGCCGCCCTGGCGGACGGGTCTAGGCCTCACCCGCTTCCATCCGATCCAGAAGCATCCGCGCGGCTGCCTGTTCGGCCACCCGTTTGGGGCGGGCCGAAGCTTCGGCGGACGCGCCGTTTGCAAGGGTGACCCGGATCGTGAAGACCAGGGCGTGATCCGGCCCTGCACGGCCGGATTCTTCATAGATCGGGGTCGGCATGCCCCGCGCCTGGGCCCATTCCTGCAGCATGGACTTTGCGTCCCGGGCATCCTGATCGACCGAGGCGATCCGCGTGCCCCAAAGCCGCAGGATCAGCGCCCGGGCAGGCTCCAGCCCGGCGTCCTGATAGACGGCGGCGATCACCGCTTCCATGGCGTCGCCCAGCAGCGCCTCTTTCCGGCGTCCACCGGACAGCATTTCCGACCGGCCAAGTTTCAGCACATCGCCCAGCCCGACGTCGCGCGCGACATCGGCGCAGGTTTCCTTGCGGACCAGGGCATTGAAGCGGGGGGCCAGTTGACCCTCGCTGGCCCGGGTGTCGCTGGTCATCAGCGCTTCGGCCATCACCAGACCCAGCACCCGGTCGCCCAGAAACTCCAGCCGCTGATTGTCGGGCCGGGTCGCGGTGCCGATCGACGCGTGCGTCACCGCCCGCACCAGCAGGTCTGGCGTGCGGAACGTGTGTCCGAGACGGCCCTGAAAGGCCAGAAGCTCGGACGACAGCCTCACTCGACTGCCTTGAAATAGCGGTCCGAGCGCCAGGTCCAGAAGAACAGCATCCGGCTGCCGGCGGACGAAAAGATGATCCGGTCGGCGCGGCCGATCAGGTATTCGGCGGGCAGCATCCCGACGCCGCCGACCGCCTGGTCAAACCGGCTGTCGGTGGAATTGTCGCGGTTGTCGCCCATGAAGAAGTAATGCCCGTCCGGCACGGTGAAGACCGGCGTGTTGTCGGCCCCGCCGTTGTCGCGGATGTTCAGGACGTTGTGCGACTGGCCTTCGGGCAGGGTTTCGACGAACCGCTCCTTGGTGCAGATGCCGCCCGCGCCCACCGCGCCGTTGGCGCACTGCGGCAGGTTGCGCATCGGGCCCTGGGGTTCATACACCTCTTCGAACGTGCCCGCCGGTTCTTGCGGAGCCGCCGCGCCGTTGATGTAAAGGATGCCCTCTTTCACCTGGATCGTGTCGCCCGGCAGGCCGATCAGCCGCTTGATGAAGTCCGACCCGTTCACCGGATGGCGGAACACCACCACATCGCCGCGTTCGGGTTCCGACGCAAGGATCCGGCCCGAGATCGGGCAGAGCGCGAAGGGGCAGGAGTATTTGGAATAGCCGTAAGCCATCTTGTTGACGAACAGGAAGTCGCCGATCAGCAGCGTGTCCTTCATCGATTCCGACGGAATCCAGAACGGTTGGAAGAACAGCGTCCGGAACACGCCCGCGATCACCAGCGCCCAGAACACGGTCTTGATCGTCTCGACGATCCCGCCCTCGGCCTTGTCGGATTTTGCCATCTTGTCCTGCCTTGCGATTTTTCCGCTACATGCGCGCGGGGGTAAGGGGAGTCAAGCGCGCGGCCCGGGAACGGGGCGCGCCTCGATCACGACAAAGGCCTGCGCCCAGGGGTGGTCGTCGGTCAGCGTGACGTGGATCACCGCTTCGTGTCCGGCCGGGGTCATCGCGCGCAGCCGGTCCGCCGCCCAGCCCGTGACATGCATCACCGGCTGGCCCGACCGCAGGTTGGTCACCGCCATGTCCTTCCAGGAAATCCCCATCCGCAAACCCGTGCCCAGCGCCTTGGAGCACGCCTCTTTCGCCGCCCAGCGTTTCGCATAGGTCGCGGCAATCGCGCGGGGGCGCGTTTCGGCCTTGCGCTGTTCCGCCTCGGTGAAGACCCGGTTGCGGAAACGGTCGCCGTGGCGGGCCAGGACGCCTTCGATCCGCTCGATATTGGCAAGGTCGGTGCCGATGCCCAGGATCATTGCGTCAGACCTGCCAAGCAGCCGACTCCGGGCGGGGACCCGGGTGCCGGATCACGCCAGCCCCCGAGCCATGTCCATGCGGCGGCGCATTTCCTCGATCGCCGGGCCAAGGCCCCGAAAGATCGCCTCGCCGATTAGAAAATGGCCGATGTTCAGCTCGACCAGTTCGGGGATCGCGGCGATGGGTTCGACATTGTCATAGGTCAGCCCATGCCCGGCGTGGACCTCCAGCCCCAGGCTGGCCGCCAGTTCCGCGCCCTTGCGCAAGGCGGCAAGTTCGCGGTCGGCCAGTTCGGCATGCCCTTCGGCCAGAAGGTCGGAATAAAGCCCGGTGTGCAGTTCGACCACCGCCGCGCCGATCCGGGCAGAGGCCTCGATCTGGCGGGGATCGTGGCTGATGAACATGCTGACGCGGCAGCCCGCGTCGCGCAGGGGCGCAAGGTAATCGGTCAGGCGGGGCACGTCGCCCGCGACATCCAGCCCGCCTTCAGTCGTCCGCTCCTCGCGCTTTTCCGGCACCAGGCAGACGGCATGCGGCTTCAGGCGCAGCGCCAGCGCCTGCATTTCCGCCGTCGCCGCGCATTCAAAGTTCAGCGGAATGCTGATCCCGGCCATCAGCGCGTCAATGTCGCCGTCGCGGATGTGGCGGCGGTCTTCCCGCAGATGCGCCGTGATCCCGTCCGCGCCGGCGGTTTCGGCCAGCAAGGCGGCGCGCAAAGGGTCGGGCCAGGCAGAGCCGCGCGCATTCCGCACGGTCGCCACATGGTCGATGTTGACCCCCAACCGAAGCTTTCCCGGTGCCCGCAGCGCATGTGTCATGGTGTCTCCTTGCGTCGTGTCAGGCCAGCTTAGGGCGATCCGGGGCCATCGTCATCCGGTTCGTCGCCGCCGTCGCTGCGACGTTTCAACCGGCCAGCGGCCTCGGCCAGCTTGGCCCGCATCTTGCGCCGCCGTTCGCCCCGTTCGTGCGCGGTGGCGGCGCGGGCCTTCTGATAGGCCTCGACCAGGGGGATGGTGACGTAATAGGCCACGCCGCTGATCAGCAGCGCCGGGCCCAGCGCGCCAATGAAATAGGGCACATAGATTTCGTGCCAGAACTGGATCAGCCCGTCCCAGCGGGTGTGTTCCGGGCCGAACAGGGCAAGGAAGTTGAACCAAAGGTCATGGCCCGCCTCGGCAAAGGCGTGACCGATGTATTTGCCGGTCAGCGGCGCCTCGATCCCCATGATCCAGTGGCCCAGGGTCATCGCCAGCACGGCAAAGAACGGCGTTGTCACCGGGTTGGTGTTGAACGTGGCCAAAAGCGCCGCCAGCACATTGCCCCGCGCCAGACGGGCGGCCCCCCAGGCGGCCAGGAATTGCAGGCCGGGCAAGGGCAGGAAACCGATCACCGATCCGGCAAACACGCCGCGCGCCACACGATGCGGCTGGTCCGGCAACCGGCGCATCCGCAGGGTGACATAGCGGATGGCCCGCTTGAAACCGCCGCGCGGGTATACCTGTTCGCGGAGCCACGCGCCCCAGCCCAACGGTTTCCTGCGCTTGAAGACCACCTTGCCGCCTTTTCCCCCGGGCCAGATGCCCGTTATCCCGCCTTGCGGCCCCAGTTTTCGCCTTACGGTCGCCGTGTCAAATCGCGATGACGTGCGATCTGCGCCACGTCCGTCTCGGCTTCGAGCGCGGTCATGACCATGTGCAGATGTTCGACATCGCGCAAGTCCACGTCAATGATAAGGCGATAGAAATCGGGCTTTCGGTCCGTGAACCGCAGGTCCGAGATATTGGCCTTCTGTTCGCCGATCAAGGTGCAGATGCGCCCCAGAACGCCCGCGTCGTTGGAAATCGTGACATCCAGGCTGATCGTGAACACCGGCGCGTGACGGCCGGAATGCCAGTGCAGGTCCACCCAGCGTTGGGTCTGGTCCTCGAACTCTTCCAGCGCGGGGCAGTCGATGGCATGGACCACGACGCCCTGTCCGCGGTAGGTGATGCCGACGATCCGTTCGCCCGGGACCGGCTGGCAGCACTGGGCGCGCTTGAAGGTCTGGTCAGCCGTCAGGCCGACAACCGGGCGCTTGGCGTCCACCTCTTCCGCCGTGGCCTGGGCCAGTTCGGGATACAGCGTTTCCACCACCCGCCGGGCGGGCAGTTCGGCGGACCCCAACCGCGCCAGCAGGTCGTTTTCGTCCGCCAGCCCCAGCATCTTGGCCGCCGTGCGCAGCGCCTTGTCGGTGGCCTTCTTGCCGACATGGTCAAAGGCCGCCCGCGCCAGTTCCTGCCCCAGCTTGACGAACCGCCCCCGGTCCTCTTCCCGCAAGCTGCGCCGGATCGCCGCCTTTGCCCGGCCCGTGGTGACAATGTCGATCCACGACGCCTGAGGGCGCTGACCCTCGGCCGTGATGATCTCGACCGACTGGCCATTCTTGAGGCGGGTCCACAGCGGCACCCGAATCCCGTCGATCTTGGCCGAAACGCAAGAGTTCCCGATCCTGGTATGGATCGCATAGGCATAGTCGAGGGGGGTCGCCCCGCGCGGCAACTGGATCACATCCCCCTTCGGCGTGAAGCAGAAGACCTGGTCGGAGTACATCTCCAGCTTGACGTTCTCCAGGAACTCGTCGGTATCGCCTTCGTCCAGCCGTTCGGTCAGCGTGGCGATCCATTTCGCCGGATCGACCGCAAACGGGTTCGCCGCGCGCACGCCTTCCCGATAGGACCAATGCGCCGCGACCCCCGCTTCCGCCACCTCATGCATCTCGCGCGTGCGGATCTGCACCTCCACCCGCTTGCCGTCGCGGCCTGAAACCGTGGTGTGGATCGACCGATAGCCGTTGTTCTTTGGCTGGCTGATATAGTCCTTGAACCGCCCCGGCACCGCCCGCCATCTTTGGTGGATCACGCCAAGGATGCGGTAGCAATCGGCCACAGACCCGCAGATGACGCGGAAGCCGTAGATGTCGGACAACCGGCTGAACGCCAGGTCCTTTTCCTGCATCTTGCGCCAGATCGAATACGGCTTCTTGGCGCGGCCAAAGACGTCCGCCTCCAGGTTGGCCTTCTCCAGCTCGTGCAGGATATCCGCCGTGATCTTGTGGACCACGTCGCCCGATTCTTTTTGCAGCGTCAGGAACCGCCGCAGGATGGAATTCCGCGCCTCGGGGTTCAGGACCTTGAAGGACAGGTCCTCCAACTCCTCGCGCATCCACTGCATCCCCATGCGCCCTGCCAGAGGAGCAAAGATCTCCATCGTCTCGCGCGCCTTCTGGGCCTGCTTTTCCACCTTCATGCTGCGGATCGTGCGCATGTTGTGCAGCCGGTCGGCCAGCTTGACCAGGATCACCCGCAGGTCGCGGGACATCGCCATGAACAGCTTGCGGAAGTTTTCCGCCTGCTGGCTTTCGGTGGAACTGAGTTGCAGGTTCGTCAGCTTGGTCACACCATCGACCAGCTCGGCAACCTCGCCACCGAACAAGTCGGCAATCTCGGCATAGGTGGACCGGGTGTCCTCGATCGTGTCGTGCAGAAGCGCGGTGATGATCGTCGCGTCATCCAGCCGTTGTTCGGTCAGGATCGCGGCCACGGCGACGGGATGGGTGAAATAGGGCTCGCCCGATTTCCGCATCTGGCCGTCGTGCATCTTCATGCCGTAGGCATAGGCCTTGCGGATCAGGTCGGTATTGCATCGCGGGTTGTAATTGCGAACCAGGGCGATGAGGTCTTCGACGTCGATCATCACCGCCCCACCCGAGGGCCCAAACCCTTAAAGTTCGCCCCGATCTTAAAGTTCGCCTTGCGCTTCCATAAGTGCGCGCAGCAGCTTTTCTTCCGACATGTCGTCGACCATCGGGCGATCCATCTCGCCACCCATGAGCAGCGCCATCTGGTCGTCTTCCGGCTCGTCGACCTCGATCTGGGTCTGGTGGCTTTCGATCATCCGCTCGCGCAGGACCTCGGCCAGTTGGGTTTCATCCGCGATCTCGCGCAGGGCGACGACCGGGTTCTTGTCGTTGTCGCGGTCGATGGTGATCGGCGAGCCGGACTGGATCTCGCGCGCCCTATGGGCGGCCAGCATCACCAGTTCGAACCGGTTCGGAACCTTGTCAACGCAATCTTCGACCGTTACGCGGGCCATGGGCAACTCCAATCCGGACGCTTCGCAGGAAGTGGTCTGTTTAGGCGCAATGAAATGCCTTGACAAGCCTTGAATCGGGCCTTGAACCGGGCAAAATCAAAGGGGTTTCACGGCTTCGCGATCTGCGGGCGGCAGGGCGTCCAGCATCTGCCGCACCGACAGGCCAAGCCGGGGATGCACCCAATCCGGGGCCACATCGGCCAGCGGCACCAGCACAAAGGCGCGGTCCTGCAGCCGGGGATGCGGCAGGATCAGCCGGTCCGGAGCGGTGCCGATCTGGTCAGACGCCGCCAGGTCGCGCCAGCGGTCCTGCGTTTCGGCATCGGGCAACACCGAATCGCCTGCGGCCAGAAGGTCGATGTCCAGCGTGCGCATCCCCCAGCGCTGCAACCTTTGCCGTCCGAAACGCGCTTCGACCGCGTGCAGCCGCGCCAGGACTGACGCAAGGTCATCCTGGCCGCCAATATCGACCACCGCCGCTGCGTTCACATAATCCGGGCCCGCGCCCGCCGGAAAGCAGGGCGTTGCGAAAAGCCGACTAAATGCAAGGACCGCAAGGCCTTCGTCAGCCAGGGCCAACCCCGCCTTGCGCAGGGTCACGGCGGGAGAATCGCCTTCAAACGGCAAATTCGCGCCGAATGCAATCAGCGCGTGTATGGATTTCCCCATGATGACAGGAATTTTCCTATAGTTGACTTGTATGGAACGCTATTCGGCTGATATCCATGTCCAGTTGACCGCCGCGCTTACTACACGACGTGGTCCAGACACGGAAGCGCGGTCGGTACACGTCTTTGAGGGGACCCTACATGTTTTACAAGGACGAACGGCTTGCGCTGTTCATTGATGGATCGAACCTTTACGCGGCGGCCAAGGCCTTGGGGTTCGACATCGACTACAAACTTCTGCGGATGGAGTTCCTGCGTCGCGGCAAGCTGTTGCGGGCCTTTTACTATACCGCACTTCTGGAAAACGACGACTACTCGCCGATCCGCCCGCTGGTCGACTGGCTGCACTACAACGGCTTTACCATGCGCACCAAGCCCGCCAAGGAATACACCGACAGCCAGGGACGGCGGAAGGTGAAGGGCAACATGGACATCGAGCTGTGCGTCGATGCGATGGAACTGGCCGCGCGGGTTGACCATGTTGTCCTGTTCTCCGGCGACGGCGACTTCCGTCCGCTGGTGGAAAGCCTGCAGCGTCAGGGCGTTCGCGTCTCGGTGGTGTCCACGATCCGCAGCCAGCCGCCGATGATCGCGGACGAACTGCGCCGTCAGGCCGACAACTTCATCGA
>JAKQLM010000174.1 GCA_029567145.1 Pseudomonadota bacterium | reverse complement strand
CTTCGACCCCCGTCGGGTTGTTGTTGCCGGTGGTGTGGAAGGCCCAGATGTGCACCGCGACCAGCGCTGCGATCACGAACGGGAGGAGATAGTGCAGCGAGAAGAAGCGGTTCAGCGTGGCGTTGTCCACCGCCGGGCCGCCCAGAAGCAGGGTCTGGATCGGCTCGCCAATGCCGGGGATCGCGCCGAACAGGCCGGTGATCACCGTGGCGCCCCAGAAGGACATCTGGCCCCAGGGCAGAACATAGCCCATGAACGCCGTGCCCATCATCAGAAGATAGATGATCATGCCGACGACCCAGGTGATCTCGCGCGGGGCCTTGTAGCTGCCGTAGTAGAGGCCGCGGAAAATGTGCAGGTAGACGGCGAAGAAGAACAGCGACGCCCCGTTGGCGTGCAGATAGCGCAGCATGTAGCCGCCGTTCACGTCGCGCATGATGTGCTCGACCGAGGCGAATGCCATGTTGACGTTCGGGGTGTAGTGCATCGCCAGGACGATGCCGGTGACGATCTGCAAGGCAAGGCAGAAGGTCAGGACGATGCCCCAGATCCACATCCAGTTCAGGTTGCGGGGCGTGGGGATCATGATCGTGTCGTAAAGAAGCCCGACAACGGGAAGGCGCTTGTAGAGCCACCGCTCCCCTGCGCTCTTGGGCTCGTAATGGTCGTGCGGAATTCCGGCCATGATCTGTTCCTTACCCAAGCTTGATGGTGGTTTCGCCTTCGAAGGCGGCAACTGGTACGGGCAGGTTCCGCGGAGCGGGCCCTTTGCGGATGCGGCCGGCCGTGTCGTAGTGCGACCCGTGACACGGGCAGAACCAGCCGCCGAACTCACCAGCGCCGTCGCCAAGCGGCACACAGCCGAGGTGGGTGCAGACACCCATCATCACCAGCCACTCGCCCGCTTCGTCCAGCGTGCGGTTGGCGTCAGAGGCGTCGGTGTCCGGCTTGTTGGCGTTTTCAGAGTTCGCGTCGACCAGATCCGTCAGCGCAGTGTTGCGACTGGCGTCGATCTCTTCCGGGCTGCGGCGCCGGATGAAGACCGGCTTGCCGCGCCATTTGACCGTCAGCTGCGTGCCGACTTCCACGGTCGAGACATCGACCATGATCGAGGCCAGGGCGCGCGTGTCGGCCGAGGGGTTCATCTGGTTGACCAGCGGCCAGACTGCAGCCCCGGTGGCCACTGCCCCGGCACCCGCTGTCGCGTAGTACAGGAAATCCCGCCGAGTGCCTTCGCCGGTGCCTGCGTGATCGTCTGCGTGGGACACGAGTCTTCTCCCCTATCAGGCCGGCGATCACCGACCCATATGACTTGAGGGGCAATGGAAATCCCAAGCCCCGCCGCGGCTGTATCTAGCCAAGCCTTGCGGCCTCGTCCAGCGGACAAAGGCGCGCAGCCTGTCTATTCTGTCGCAGACAGGCCGCAGGTGTTGCGGCGCAGACGCGCCCCGGACCTAAGGCGCGGTGCTGGCAAGCGACGGGCGCGCGGAAAAACCGGCCCACCAGGCCGCCAGTGCGGGATGCAGCGCCTGCCAATTGCGGTCGGCGTGGCGGAAATCCAGATAGCCCAGCGCCGCGCCCACCGCGACCTGCCCCATGTCCAGCGGTCCCGACAGTTGGCTTAGCCAGCGTTCCTCCAGCGCGGTGAGGGCGCGGTCGATCTTTTGCCACTGAGCCTCTGCCCAGGCGACCGACCGACTGGCTTCGGGCCGGACATGCATCTCATAGCGCATCACGACCGCCGACTCGGCGATTCCGTCGCCTGTCGCCTCGATCACAAGGGTGTCCCACAGCCGGGGCGCGGTCGGGTAAAGCCCGGTTTGCAGCAGATCATCCAGGTACCGAGTGATGACCCGGCTGTCATACAGCGTCGGGCCGTCCGGACGCTCCAGCGCGGGAATCTTGCCCAGGGGGTTGCGGTCCACCGGAATGGTGCCCGGGTCCAGCGGGTTGCCCGAGGCCGGAATGATGGCCACCCGGTCAAGCGCGCCCGCTTCGTGCAACAGGACCATCACCTTGCGGACAAAGGGCGAGGCGGGGGCGTGATAAAGCTTCATTCGTCGCTCTGGCGCAGGCGCAGACGGGCGATCAGCCCGGCATCCAGTTCATAGCGTTTGCCGCGAAACCGGATCACCCGGCGTATCCGGGCCGCGGCATTGGTCTGCCGATCCTCGGCCCGGTCGGCGGGGTGATGCACCGCCAGGCCTTCGCCCAGATCATCCAGCGCATCTTCGGACCGCTGGTCCGTCCGGCCGACATGGGTCCGCGACCGGACCCAGCGCGTGACGGCATAGCTGGTCGTCGCGACCAACCCCAGACGAACGGCAAGCGGGATCAGCGGAGCAAGCGGAAGCGGCATCGGTCCCTCCACGACATCGACCGACAGGATAGGGCGCGGCCATCCCCCTGTAAACGGAAACCGGAACGGGTCAGGTCCCGGGCAAGGCCCGCATGAGCGCGGCAATCGCCCGCGACGCCTCGTTGCCCCGGTCCAGGGCAGCGGCGGCCCTGTCGCGCACGTCGACCGGCTTGTTCTGGTTCAGCTTCCAGGTGCCGTCCACCCCGGTGATCCGCAGCCGGAACGGCAGGATCATCCGCATCATCCGGGGCATCGCGCCTTCGGTCATCTTCGCGCTGGTCCAGGGGGTCTTGTCGGCGATTCGCGATTCATGCTCGGCGGACAGGGTATCGACATGGGGGCGCAGCGCGTCTTCGGGCAGCGGCTCCAGCACGCCGCGCAGATGGACGGCGACGTAGTTCCAGGTCGGGACCTGATCCGGCACCTCGCTGTGCGGTCCGTAGAAATCGGGCGAGACGTAGGTGTCCGGCCCGGCCACGAAAATAACGGCAGGCGCCGGCCCCCCCGCGCGGGCGATGGGGTTGGACCGCGCCAGATGCAGGTCGGCAAATCCGGCAGCTTCGGCCAGAAGGAACGGCACGTGCGCGGCCAAGGGGCCTTCGGGGCCGTTCACCGACAGGATGCCAAAGCCGCGCGACCGGGCAAAGGCAAGGTTGCGGTCGCGGGGTTCCTGGCGAAAGGCGGGATTCGGGTGCATGAGCGGGCTTTCAGCAAGGGCGCAAGGGTAGGGTGGGTGAATCACCCACCCTACGCCCGCGCCAGACAATGAAAAGGCCGCCCGAGGGGATCCCTGGGGCGGCCTTTTGGTCCGTCGCTGTGAAAGCGGCTCAGCCCTGGCGGGCCTTGTAGCGCTTTTGCGTCTTGTTGATCACATAGACGCGGCCCTTGCGGCGCACGACCTGGCAATCGCGGTGACGCGTCTTCAGCGAGCGGAGCGAGTTCGCAACCTTCATCGATCTTCTCCTTGTTCGCGGCGCGTCTGCGCCAGTGAAAACAACGTGCCCCCGGATGGGGGCGGTGAATGGTGGGCGGTACTGGGATCGAACCAGTGGCCACTACGATGTCAACGTAGTGCTCTACCGCTGAGCTAACCGCCCACGTGTCCTGCGCGTTCCGCCTTGCCCCTTTCGATGAAACGAAAAGGACGCGGGCGATACCGCGTCGGTCGGCTGGGTCTATACTGACTCGGGCCGGGGGCCGCAAGGGGTTTTGGCTTTCCGGATAATCCGGCTATACCCAAGGGATGCAAAGGATGCACCCGTGCCCGATCTGGTGACCGAAGCCTACCGTCTGTATCGCCCCGCACGGGCTGCGGGGCCGGTCCTGTTTGCCTCGCCGCATTCCGGGCGCGACTATCCGCAGGCGTTTCTGGATCAGGCCCTGCTGGATCCGGCCGAAATCCGGTCGTCGGAAGATGCCTTTGTCGATCAGCTTTTCGACTGTGCGCCCGGCCTTGGTGCGCCTTTGCTTGTGGCCCGGGCGCCCCGGGCCTATCTGGACCTGAACCGCGCGGCGGACGAGCTGGATCCGGCGGTCATCGACGGACTTGCCCGCCCGCCAGCCACCACATGGGGAATCACCCCCAATCCGGACGATCTACCGGGGCAAGCTGTCGCTGGCCCAGGCGCAGGACCGCATCCACCGCTTCTGGCATCCCTATCACCAGGCCCTGTCCGCGCTGATCGACGAAACGCGCGCAACCTTTGGCCAGGCCGTATTGATCGACTGCCATTCGATGCCGCATGAGGCGATCGAGGCCCACACCCGCCCCGGCCAGCCCCGGCCCCAGGTCGTGCTGGGCGACCGCTATGGCGTGGCGGCCGGGCGTGAAGTGATGGACCGGATCGAGGCGGCCTTTGCGTCGGCAGGTCTTCGGGTCGGGCGGAATGCCCCGTTCGCCGGGGCTTATGTCACGCAGGCCTATGGTCGCCCGCTGCGCGGAGTGCATGTCGTGCAGGTGGAAATCGACCGGGCGCTTTACATGGACGAAGCCCGGGTCGCGCGGTTGGCCGGCTTTGCTGATTTTCGCGCGGTGATCGCGGGCGTCGTGGCCGAACTGGTCCAGCCTCCGGGTGTTGCGCTGGCAGCGGAGTGACGTACCCGGACTTTTCGAAAAGTCCGGATCGGAGCCTTTGAAGGCTCCGGCGCGAATTCTTTGAAGAATTCGCCTACCGCAAGGCCCGACCCTTGATGATCGCCTCGGCCCCGAACTTGGCGCGAATCGCATCAGTCGCGCGTTCGGCGGCGGCACGACGGCGTGCTTCGGGGTCCAGGAGGTCACCCGAGAGGTCGGCCTGATCTTCCGGCGCCAGGTCCGAGATGCCGACGCCGATCAGACGGAACGGTCCTTTGGTGCCCGCATGATCGAACAAGTCCCGGGCCGCACGGTAGATCCGGTCGGTCAACTGCGTGGGATCGGTCAGCGAATGGCGGCGGCTGACCAATTGGAAATCGCCCTTCTTCAGCTTCAGCGTTACGGTCCGTCCCGACAGCTGCTTGGCCTTGGCCCGGTCCGCCACCTGTTCCGAGAGCCGCCAGAGATGACCATCCAAGAGGTCAGCGTCTGAGGTGTCTTCAAGGAAGGTCGTCTCTTTCGAGATCGACTTCAGCTTTTCATCCCGGTTCACCCGGCGGGTGTCGAGTCCGCGGGCGAGGTGCCAGAGCCGGTCGCCCATCGACCCGAACCGCGCGCCCAGATCGCCCCGGTCCCAGCGCAGCAGGTCGGCGATGGTGCGGATGCCTGCCCCTTCCAGCGCGGTCTGGGTCGCCTGGCCCACGCCCCAGATGATGCGCACCGGGCGCGGCTTCAGGAAGGCCTCGGTCTCGGCCCGTCCGATGACCGAAAACCCGCGCGGCTTGTCCAGGTCACTGGCGATCTTGGCCAGGAACTTGTTGTGGGAAAGACCGACCGATCCGGTCAGGCCCAACTCGTCCTCCATCCGCTTGGTCAGTCTTGCCAGCAGCACGGCAGGGGCTGCGCCGTGCAGGCGGGCGGTGCCGGTGAGGTCCAGGAATGCCTCGTCCAGTGACAGGGGTTCGATGGCGGGGGTCAGGTCCTCCATCATCGCGCGAATGGCGCGGCTGGCTTCGGTGTAGGCGGCAAAGCGGGGCTTCACCACCACCGCCTCGGGGCACAGCTTCAGCGCCTGGAACATTGGCATGGCAGAGCGCACGCCCTTGATCCGGGCGATGTAGCAGCAGGTCGAGACGACCCCGCGCTGGCCGCCACCGACGATGACCGGCTGATCGCGCAGGGAAGGATTGTCGCGCTTTTCGACCGAGGCATAGAAGGCGTCGCAATCCATATGGGCGATGGACAGCACAGCCAGTTCGGGATGCACCACCACACGCGGCGACCGGCACGCCGGGCAGCGCGGGGTCGCGCTGTCGGTCACGGTCAGGCAGTCACGGCACAGTTGCGGCATGACGAAACGCTAGCACGCGCCGCATTCCCTGTGGAGAGCCGCAAAAGCGGTTGACCTTCCGTGAACCTGACAATCCTATCCTGAGACGACGCCACGAAGGACCGCCCCGCCGCATGACCCACCCGTATGAGACCCTGCCCGAAGATCGCTTCTGGCGCTCGGCCGTCGCCGACCGCGACGCGCTGGACATTGCGGGGCTGTGGAAACCCAAGCTGCGGATCACTCGCAAGGACCGGATCGTCACGGCCGGATCCTGCTTTGCCCAGCATTTCGCGCGGGCGCTGGTCGCGCGCGGCTATCGCTGGACCGACTTTGAACCAGGGCCATCCGGCCTGACGCCGGCACTGAAGCATGACTATCACTATGGCACCTTCAGCTTTCGTACCGGCAACATCTACACCCCCCGGATGCTGCGCCAATGGCTGACCTGGGCGCTGACCCCGACCCCGACCCCGGAAGAGGTGTGGGAACAGGACGGTCGCTTTTACGATCCGTTCCGGCCGGGCGTCGAACCGGGCGGCTTTGCCTCGGCTGCGGAACTGCAGGCCTCACGGCTGGACACACTGGCCGCAATCCGGCGCGGACTGAAAGAGGCGCGGGTGTTCGTCTTTACCCTGGGCCTGACCGAATCCTGGCGCGACCGCGAGACGCGGGCCGAATACGCCGTCTGCCCCGGCACCATCGCCGGAACCTTCGACACCGAGCGGCATGAATTCGTCAATCACGGCTACGACGCATTGCTGGCCGACATGAAGTCGGTGCTGAAACTGATGTGGCGGGTGAACCGCAAGCTGAACATCCTTCTGACCGTGTCACCCGTGCCGCTGACCGCCACCGCCTCGGACCAGCATGTGCTGACCGCGACCGTACATTCCAAGTCGCTGCTGCGGGCCGTCGCCTCGACCCTGGTGCAGGGACAGGCGCGGGTCGACTATTTCCCGTCCTACGAGATCATCACCCATCCCGCCTATCACGGGCAGTTTTATGCACCGAACCTGCGGTCGGTCCTGCCCGAGGGCGTGGACCATGTTATGAAGACCTTCTTTCAGGACCAGGCCGCCCGGTTCGAGGCCATCCCCGCTGCTCCACCGACGGCAGAGCCACCTGACATCAACCTCCAGACCGCTGCAGGGGATGATCCCGATCCACCAGAGATGAGCGAGGCCGAAGAACTGCGCTGCGAAGAGGAAATCCTTGCCGCCTTCGCCCCGGATGTCCGCAATGGCTGACGCGCTGCCCCGGGTCTGCATCTTTGGTGACAGTCATTATGCCTGCCTGAAGCAGGCGCAGGTCCGGGGTCTGGCCGACCTTTCCGGCCTTGATCTGGAATACTGGGGCCATGTCGGCACCCGGTTCCGGCATCTGGCGTTTCGTGACAAGGCGATCCATCCGACCGATGATTTCACCGCGCGTCGCTTTGCCAAGTTCAATGCCAAGGGGCGTCTTTTCCTGCCGGCCACCGATTTCGACGCGATCCTGGTCATGGGCGCGCGGGTCTATGTCGCGCCGACGATCCTGTCGCTGCTGCATGCCCAGTCCCATGGGCCGGTCGTATCGGCCGGATTGCGACACCGGATGCTGGCGGACCGGATGCGGGGGCAGATGGGCTATCGGCTGGCGGCGGGGCTGGCGGCCAGCGGACCCAGGGTCCTGCTAGCTCCGGTATCCTTTCCGACCGAAGGCGTGGTGCCAAAGCCCGTGCTTGCCACGGCAAAGGTCGCCGCATCCGATCCGCAGCTTCTGGCCGAATACTGGGCGCTTTTGACCGCCATCGCTGCCGAAGACGGGATCACCTTGCTGCCGCAACCGGCCGACACAGTCACGGCGGGCTGCTTTACCCGGGCCGATTTCGCCGTCGCCGGGCATGTCGCCCGGAAAGACTATGAACACAAGAACCCCGCCTACGGGGCGGCTGTGCTGGCCCAGGCGCTGCCGATCCTGCGGCAGGTGTCCAGGGGACCCTAGACCGGGGACACGCCTGCCCGGGCTTGCAGCGGCAGGTCGGGGTCTGCAAGATGGCCCCGGGCCAGAAGGAAACGACGGATGCTTGAAATCGCCGCGAAACTGCCGCCGGGGGTGCTTGTCGGGACCGAGGACCGACTTCTGTCCCAGGCTCTGGCCCGTACCGGCGGTGCGCGGTTTCTGGCGCGCGAGGCGGACTTGGTCCGCACCGATGGCAAGATCACCGCCTGGCGGGAGGCGCGTGGCGCGGTCGAGGCTGTCGCCGCCACCCCGAACTCCGGGAACAGCCGCTTTGATCCCGCTCCTCCCGGCGCGCTGGTCTGTGAGGACGGCACGAACTGCGGCTTTGCCGTTCCCGGCTTCACGCCCGAGGTAAAGGCTTTCACCGTCGCGGTGATCTACAGATCTGGAGGAGAGGCGCGGACGCTGGCTTCGGTCTTTACCGGTCAGTCGCACAACATGATCTTCCTGTCGGAAAACGAAGGTCGCCTCCTGGCCAAAGACCGCCAGACCACCATCGAGGTCAGCCTGCCCCGCCCCTCCGGGGACCTGCACCTGGTGATCCTGTCCTTTGACGGCACTACCCTGCGTCTGCAGGCCGGGGGCCAACAGGCCGAGGCAAAGGGCCGGGTCCCCGCCATGAACCACCCCGGAGATTTCTTCATCGGGTGCCGGTCGAACCGCCCGGGCCTTGCCAAGACGCTGGGGGCCTCACGCCTGCACGAGGTGTTGTTCTGGCCCGAGACCGCACTGTCGCCAGAGGATGAGGCGCTGGTTGCGCTTGGCCGTTATCATCGCTGGACCTACTGACCCGTGGACACGCCCGAATCCCCGCCGCTGGACGTGCCGCCCGAGCTTGGGCTGGATGCCGCCGCGGCAGCCGATCGGTTCCTGATCCAGGGCGACCACGCGAAACTGTGGTTCGAAGGTCGGTCAGACGTGTTGATCGTGTCTTTCGACAACCTGGCCACCATCGACGAAGGCTGGCCCCGCGCGCCCTGGGCCTGGCGGCGGCTGCAGCCGATGGGCCATTCTGTCCTGGGCGTGCAAAGCCATGCAAAGGACTGGTTCCGCCAGCCGACCGCCCCCCAACTGCTGCGCGGGCTGGAGGAGCGGGGGTTCTTCCGCCGCTTCCGCCGCATTGTCCTGACCGGCGCATCGATGGGCGGGTTCGCCGCGCTGAACTTTGCCCCGTTGATCCCGGATGCACGGGTGCTGGCCTTTTCCCCGCAATCCACGATGAACAAGGTGATCGCCCCGTTCGAGGCGCGCTTTCCTTACGCAGTCAAGAAGTCGAACTGGTCCGGGATGCCCTTCCTGGATGCCGCCGCCGCGATCCCCTACATCCGCCGCGCGGTGATCCTGTATGACCCGATGGTCCCCGAAGACCGCACCCATGCCGCACGGATGGCGGGGCCGAATGTCCAGCATTTGCGCGCGCCGTTCACGACGCACGAAGCGATCCGGGTGGTGCTGAAAACCGGGACCTTCCCGCTGCTGATCAACGCTCTGGTTCAGGGCGACCGGATCGGCCCCGACTTCTGGCAGGCCTTCCGCGCCCGGCGCAGCGTGACGAAATGGCAGCGCGCCCTGCTTGCCGAAGCCGCGAACCGGGGTCAGCACGCCCGCGTCATCCGCGCCGCCAATGCAATGCTAAAGCTGGGTGAAGGCTTGCCGGATGAAGAGCTGGTGTTCATCCGCCGGGCCAAGCGCGGGGCCAGCAATGCGCTGAAAGAGGCGCGCAAAGGCTAGGCCCCGCCGCCGCCACCATGCTATGCGACGACAAAGGCCCGAACTGAGGCCCGAACTGAGGCCCGAAGCGGACGGAAGAATGGACACCACACGCGCACCGATGATGGCGATGACGATGGTCGGGGGGGACCATTTCTTCCTTGCCCGCTGGGTCGAGTATTACGGCCGTCAGTTGGGGCGCGAGAACTGCTATGTCCTCAGCCACGGCGGCGACCCGGAGCACAAGAAAATCGCCGCCGGATGCAATGTCATCTACCTGCCCTTTGACGAATCGAGAAAGAACTTCAACCAGCGCCGCTGGCAAATGCTGTCGCGACTGACCACGGGGTTCACCAACTTTTACAACTGGGTGCTGGTCGGGGATGTGGACGAAATCGTCTGCGTCGATCCTGCCGTGTCGGACAGCCTGCCCGGTTACGTCGCCAGTCTGACGAAAAAGGGCGGCCCGCAGGTCATCACTCCCTTCGCGATCGAGATGGTCCACAACCCCAAGCTGGAGCCCGACCCGATCACCGACGGTCGCAAGATCCTGGACGTCCGCCGCATCTTCCGGCTGAACGCGAACTACGCCAAGCCCTGCATTTCGGCGACCAAGATCGACATCGTGCCCGGCGGGCATTTCGCCAACCACCCCAGGCTGCACCTTGACCCGCATCTTTACCTGTTCCACCTGCGTTTCATCGACCATGACATGACGGAAAAGCGCCTTGCCACGCGCCGCGCCCAGCGCGAAATCCAAAGCGGCGCACTAGAGGAGGTCGAGCGGGAAAAGACCGGCTGGGACACCGCCTGGGACACCTACAAGGCCCTGTCAAAGATGAAACCCAAGGCCGAGACGGTCGATTTCCCCGAATTCCGCAAGGAAATGATCGACGGCTGGAAACCGAAAAAGGTGGTCTACTGGGCCCCTGGCGGCGCGCGGCCCCCTGGGGTCTACCGGCTGCCAGAACGCTTCAAGGCGCTGTTCTGATGCCCGACAGCATCCCGACCCAAGGCGTCATCATCCGGGCCGAAAACGGCGACGTGATCCGCTATGACGAGACCGGCCTTATCCTGCGCCTTTCTGACAAGGTCATTGCCGACATCGCCGCCCGGCTGAAGCTGACGCCGCAAGCCGTCACCGCAGCGCCGGTTGACGCAATCCCCGACCTGCCGGACGGCATCGACCTGTGGTCGCCGCGTCGGATCGGTGACTGGCTGCATTTCCAGGCCAACCTGCCCGGGGCCGACAGCGCCCGGGGCTACCGCCGCCACATCGACGGCGGTGCCATTGTGGCCGAGGCGCAGGGGCCTTTGCTGGCAATCCTTGGCCTTGGTGGCGCGCGGGCGGGGCTTGGCTCGCCCGGGCCCGCCCGGTTCCGCTGGCACGTCCTTGGCCCCGCCGACGACATCGGGGCCGTGGGCATGGGGGCCGAGGGTGAGGCGCCCGAAACCCCCGGTCTTGAACCCCTGCGCGAGCTGACGGTCGAGGCCGCTTTGGCCGACACCCTTTTGGCGCGGCGGCGTCAGGCGCACCTGCCCCTGCCCTTGTTCTTCACCCGGGTTGAAACCGACACGTCCCCCGCCGCCAGTGCTTTGGGCACCGGCCTTGCGATGGCGAACTTCGACCGGGCGCTGGCCAATCTTCAGGCCGCCGCGTCCCGGCTGGGGACGACGGCGCAAGTCCTGGCCGTGGTGCTGGACTACACGCTGGAGGACCTGACCGGCGACGCCACCGCCTACCGCGACGGGATGCTCGCGCTGATGGAGCGGATCACGCGCGGCATGGCAAGGCTTGGCCTTGCGCGGCCGATCTTCCTGGCGGCCTTCGACTGCGGGACGCACACCGTCACCCAAGGCCCCGCGCTTGATGGCCAGTGGGAACTGTCCTGGAACCACGGCGACCATCAGCTGGTCTTTGCCGCGCCCTCTTACGCCTTTGAAATCGACGATACCGGCCGACTGACCGACCGGGGCCGCCTGCAAAAGGCCGATGCGCTGGCCGATGCGCTGCTGGCGTTTCAGACCAACAACCGCTGGCTTTGCCCGACAATCCAGCTTGCCGAAGCCAAGGGCACCGACATTCGCCTGATCTGCGAGGCGATGGACCCGATGGAGATCGCCAAGGACGACCCCTTCGACGCGGGTAGACTCGCGGGCTTTGCGCTGGACGGCGTGACCAACGGCGCGACGATCAAGAAGGTGGAGGTGGACAAGAGCGACCCCAAAGTCGCCGTCCTGCGCCTGTCGAAGCCGGCCGAGGGTGCGGTGTTCGTCACCTACGCCCACGCCGCCAGCCCCGGCAAAGGCCCCTACCCCGCCAACCGGGGCGCACTTCGTGATGCGCAGGGGCGGTGGGCGCTGCCCGCGCGGTTGAAACTGACGGGCGGCTGATGGGTTTTACCGCCGACACCATCCGCAAGGACAACATCTGCGTCATCTGGGTCGATGACATGATCGACGTCTTCACCTGGCGCGACACGTTCGGCATCCGCATCCAGACGCCCAACCTTGATCGCCTGCTGAACGCCGGGGTCCGGTTCGGCAATGCCTATGCCACGATTCCCCTCTGTGCCCCCTGCCGGGCCGAGCTTGCCACCGGCCTTTCGCCGTTCCGCACCGGGCTTGTCGATCTCAACCGCTTCTGGCGTCAGGTCCTGCCACCGGAAAAGGCCTGGGCCTACGACCTGCGCCGCGCGGGGTTCTACACTTTCACCACCGGCAAGGTGGACGCGACCTACAAGCCGATGCCGGAACGCTATCGCCGCGTGCTGTTCCATGAGGATGTGCCCGCGCAGGACAGCGGCACCCGCAGCGGCATCAAGGAATACCACGACCGGGGGCCGGGGATCAAAGGCATCAACCACCCGAACGATGACGGGTCGCAGGACCACACGTTCTACGACTTTACCGTGGCGCAGAATGCAATCGACTTCCTCGGCCGCGCCGACCCCGCGCGGCGGCACCTGATCCAGCTTGGCTTCAAGCACCCGCATTACAATCTGGAATGTCCCGACCGGTTCTACGCGCAATACGACGCCGCCGCGATCCGCTGGCCGACCATCGCGCATGCTGATGATTACCACGGCCCCCAGCCCGGTTTCGCGGTCTATGAGGCCGCCTATATCGCCAACGGCAACTGGACACCGGAAAAGGCCGGGGATGAAGGCTGGCGGCAAGTTGTCCGCGCCTATTTCGCCGCGATCAGCCATGTCGACCACGAGATCGGGCGGTTTCTGGATGCGCTGGAAGCCTCGCCCTTGGGTGACAGGACAACCGTCGTCTTCCTGTCCGACAACGGCTTCAACCTTGGCAACCACGACAGCTTTCACAAGATGAGCCAGTGGGACAGCGCCGCCCATGTCCCCCTTGGCATCTGGTCGCCCCGGATGACCGAGGGCCGGGTAATCGACCTGCCTGTCAGCCTGCACAACTTCCCCAAGACGATCCTGCACCTCGCCGGTCTGCCGCCGCGCCCCGACTGGACCTCAGGGCAAAGCCTACTGCCGCTGCTGGACGACAGCTTCGGCACCTTTGACACGACCAAATCCCCGATCACCTCGGTCTTCGGCACCCTGTCCGTCCGCCCCTCGGTCGAGGGCTACCGCCAGTTCCGCTATTTCCGCTATCCCAACGGCGAGGAGCATGTCTACGACGTGGTGAAAGACCCCGGCGAGACGGACAACCTGATTGCCACCGCCCCGATGGAGTTCCTGCGGGCTGAACTGGTAAAGGGCGCGCTGGACCTTGGCCTTGACCTGCGCGGGTTTGAAAACCCGGCGGATGGCGTCAATGCGATGATGGCGGTGGACGGTTCGGTCGTGCTGGAAAGCCAGCGCGGCAATGACAACTACTGGGCCTACGGTGCCGAGGTCGAGAAAATCCGCGAGGCCAAGGACGGCGGCACAGACACGCTGTGGTACATGGGCGGACCGGACGGCTATGTCCTGCACTGTCCGATGAACGTCGAACACATCCGCATCGCCACGGTTGTCGCCCGCCACGAAGATGCCGCGCAGGCGAAAAAGGGCGCGCGCACGCTGCGGATCGTCGCGCATCCCGACAGCCCGATCACCTTTGAAACCACGGAACGGGTGACAGTGGACGTCCGGGGCTCGCGCGGGAATGACGTGATGATCGGCCCCAAATACGGCGGCGCGACGTTTTACGGCGGTGAGGGCGACGACCGGCTGATGGCGATTTCCGTGATGGAAAGCAGCCGTCACCAGTTCTATGGCGGGTCGGGCAACGACTATCTGGTCGGGGGCGGCGGCAAGGACACACTGGACGGTGGCACCGGCGACGACACGATCATCGGCACCGCCGCCCGCAATCGTATCCACGCGGGCCACGGCAATGACGAGGTGATCGACGGCGACGGGTCGTCGATCATCCACACCGGGCCGGGCCGCAACCGCATCCGGCTGGGCGGCGGCAACGACACAGTCCACGCCGGAACCGGCATCAATCATATCGACCCCGGCCCCGGCGCGGTGCTGTTCATCCTGGCCTATGGCGGCGTAACCCATGTCAGCCAGTGGCAGCCCGAACAGGTCTACGATCTGACCGCCTGGCCCAAAGCCCCCCGGGTCACCTGCCGCGACGGCGTGGTCGATGTGGCGCTGGGTCTGTCCGTCCTGCGGATCGCCGGAGTTCCCGCCGATCACGACATCGCCCTGCAGATCAAGCAGGGCGCCTAGCATGCGAAAACGCCCGCCCCGATTACGCGGGACGGGCGTCAGGTCGGGCTGACGACGTTACTCGGCAGCCTTGACCTCGGTCCCGTGCCCGTCTTCGTCGCCGCGGGTCTTCCACAGCGAGTAGACAATCCCGGCCACGATGATGCCGATGGTGATCGCCAGCGACAAGTAGGGGTCGAACTTGCCGAAGAAGTAGCTGTAGAACCCCTTGAGGCCGATGAAGATCAGCACCACGGCCAGCGCATACTTCAGGTAATGGAAGCGGTGCACCAGCGCGGCCAGCGCAAAGTACAGCGCGCGCAGGCCAAGGATCGCCATGATGTTCGCGGTGTAGACGATGAAGGTGTCCGTCGTGATCAGGAAGATCGCGGGCACCGAGTCCACGGCAAAGATCAGGTCGGCGAAGTTGATCACGATCAGCGCGACGAACAGGGGCGTGGCGAACAGAACCAGCTTGCCCGTCGTGGGGTGCGGCTGGCGGACGAAGAACTTCTGCCCGTGCAGGTCCTTGGTCACGTTCATGTACTTTGCCGTCAGCTTCACCACCGGGTTCTTTGACACGTCGGTGTCACCTTCCGGAACCACCAGCATCTTGATGCCGGTGAAGGCAAGGAACGCGGCGAAGACCAGCGTGACCCAGCCGTAGTTGGAGATCAACTCGGCCCCGATGGCGATCATGATGCCCCGCAGGATGATGACGCCGATGATGCCCCAGACCAGTGCGCGGTACTGGTACTTCCGGGGAATGGCGAAGTAGCCGAAGATCAAGGAGATGACGAAGACGTTGTCGATCGAGAGTACCTTCTCGATGATGTAGCCTTGGAAATAGCTGGCGACAGGGTTGGTGCCGTCACTGGTGACAAGGGTCCCGTTCGCCCAGGCCCACCAGATGTAGCCGCCGAAGGCGATGGCGATGGCGATGTAAAACGCCGACAGTTTCAGGCTTTCGGCCACGCCAAGTTCGTGGTCGTCCTTGTGCAGGACGCCAAGGTCGAAAACCATCAACACGACGACGATTGTCAGGAACATCAGCCAAAGCCACAGCGGCTTGGCCAGAAATGTCAGAAACAGGAACTCCATCAGCACGTACCCTCTGGTCCGGGTGCGTCGAGAGGTCAGCCTTTTCAGGGGCAGGGCGCCGGGCATGACATCGAGCACGATTTTCTCGACGCGGTCCGACATCACAAATGCCAAAAGGATTGGCCTCGTCAGAGGGGCCCGGCCCGCATGGTGTCAAGTGTGCCTGTGGATCGGCTTTTCAACCCCCGACCGTCCGGATTTTTCACGGCAGCGTGACCTTGGCGCGGCGAGCGTGCGATTTTCCTGGCGGCAAGGGCTTGTAGCAAGGGCCGCGCCGCCTGTATGCCCAAGCCCAAGCGAGGGACCGCCATGAGCCTGAACACATTCGGACATCTCTTCCGCGTCACCACCTGGGGTGAAAGCCACGGCCCGGCCATCGGCTGCACGGTCGACGGTTGCCCCCCCGGAATCGAGCTGACCGAAGCCGATCTGCAGCCCTGGCTGGACAAGCGCAAACCCGGCACGTCGAAATTCACGACCCAGCGCAAGGAAGCGGACGAGGTGCGCATCCTTTCGGGCGTCTACCAGGGCGCGACGACAGGCACCCCGATCCAGCTTTTGATCGAAAACACCGACCAGCGGTCCAAGGACTACAGCGAGATCGCGAACAGCTTCCGGCCCGGCCATGCTGACATCACCTATCACCAGAAATACGGGCTGCGCGATCCGCGCGGCGGGGGGCGGTCCTCTGCCCGCGAAACCGCAAGCCGGGTCGCGGCGGGCGGCGTGGCGCGCAAGGTGCTGGCCGCGTTGGCGCCAGGGCTGAAGATCACGGGTTACATGGTCCAGATGGGCACCAGGACCATCGACCGCAGCCGGTTCGACGCCAACCAGATCGAGATGAACCCCTTCTGGGTCCCCGATGCCCAAGCCGCCGTCGAATGGGCCGAGTATCTTGACGCGCTGCGGTTGTCGCACAACTCGGTCGGCGCGGTGATCGAAGTGGTGGCGACGGGCGTCCCACCCGGTCTTGGCGCGCCGATCTATGGCAAGCTGGACAGCGACCTTGCCAGCGCGATGATGTCGATCAACGCGGTAAAAGGGGTCGAGATCGGCGAAGGCATGGCCGCCGCCGCCCTGACAGGGGTCGAGAACGCCGACGAAATCCGGATGGGTCCGACTGGACCAGAGTATCAGTCGAACCACGCCGGTGGCATCCTGGGCGGCATTTCGACCGGCCAGCCGGTTGTCTGCCGTTTTTCGGTCAAGCCGACCTCCAGCATCCTGACGCCGCGCCAGACCGTGACCGTTGCGGGACAGGACGCCGACCTTGTCACCAAGGGCCGCCACGACCCCTGCGTCGGCATCCGCGCCGTTCCCGTGGGCGAGGCGATGATGGCCTGCGTCATCCTGGACCACCTGCTGCTGGATCGCGGCCAGACCGGCGGCGTGCGGGGTCGGATCGGCTAGGGCTTCACGCTCGCGGTCACATAGTTGCAGCTCAGGTCGCGGTCCGACAGGCTCCACCGCCAGGTGACCGGGTTGAAGACCATCCCCTTGCGGTCCACCGGGCGCAGCCCCGCCGTTTCGATCAGCGTATAAAGCTCGTCCGGAGTGATGAACTTCGCCCAGTCATGCGTGCCTTTCGGCAGCCAGCGCATCACCCATTCCGCCCCGATGATCGCCATCGCAAAGCTTTTCGGGTTCCGGTTCAGGGTCGAACAGATCATCAGCCCGCCCGGCTTCAGAAGGTCCTGACAGGCCACAAGATAGGCCTGCGGATCGGCGACATGCTCGACCACTTCCATGTTCAGGACGACATCGAACCGCTCGCCCGCCGCCGCCAATGCCTCGGCGGTGGTGTGGCGGTAGTCGATCGCCAGCCCCGATTGCCGGGCATGCGCCTCGGCCACCGGGATGTTGCGCGCTGCCGCATCGGCGCCAACCACGTCAGCCCCCAGCCGCGCCATCGGCTCGCTCAGCAACCCGCCCCCACAGCCGATGTCCAGCAAGCGCAACCCCTTGAACGGCAGCGCCCCTGCCAGGTCTCGCCCGAACTCGGCGGCGATCTGCGACGTGATATAGTCAAGTCGGCAGGGGTTCAGCATGTGCAGCGGCTTGAACTTGCCCTGAGGGTCCCACCATTCCGCCGCCATCGCCTCGAACTTGGCCACTTCCGCCGGATCGACCGTATCCACCACCATCGCATCCCCCTGATTGCCCTTCGACTCTGGGCCATACAGGCGCTATATAGGTCAGCGATGGATCAAAGATCAGGTCAAAAGCGCGCAGTCGAGTATCTGTACCCGCCGATCGACCCGTTCGATCAGCGCGTGCTTGATATGGGCGATGGGCATCGGATCTATGTCGAACAATGCGGCAGGCCGGACGGCAAGCCGGTGATCGTGTTCCACGGCGGGCCGGGCGGTGGGTGTTCGCCAGCCATGCGCCGCTACTTCGATCCGACGCATTACCGCATCATCCTGTTCGACCAGCGCGGCTGCGGCCGTTCGCGTCCACATGCCAGCGTCATCGCCAACACCACCTGGCACCTGGTCGAGGATGTCGAGACGATCCGCAAGACGCTGGGCATCGACCGCTTTCTGGCCTTTGGCGGCAGCTGGGGCGCGACGCTTGCGCTGATCTATGCCCTGACCCACCCCGACCGGG